>JAGNWC010000016.1 GCA_017986195.1 Hydromonas sp. | reverse complement strand
CATCGGCCGATGCCGTCATTGCGAGCAGATTCACCGCGAAGCAATCCAGCGGTGTCTATCCAATTGACACTGTATGGATTGCTTGCTGCTACAGTGTCCTCGCAATAAACACGGATTTATAATGCAAATAGCCTTGTTTAAATTTTCAAAAAACACCCCCCACAGTGGCAAAAAGCCACTGCCTTTGCAGTATCGCGGGGGATGTTATGAATCGCTTTTACGATTTATTTAGTAATCAATCTTGATCCAAGTGGTTTTCAACTCGCAGTATTTATCCATACTGTGCAAGGACTTATCGCGACCATTGCCCGATTGTTTATAACCACCAAACGGCACGGTGATGTCATCGTCGTTGTACTGGTTGATGTGCACCGTACCTGCTTTGAGGGCACGCGCCACGCGGTGCGCCCGTGAGATGTCCGCTGTCCACACGCCTGCTTGCAAACCATAAATCGAGTCATTCGCCAGTGCAATCGCCTCGGCTTCGGTTTCAAAAGTCATGGCGGACAAGACAGGGCCGAAAATTTCCTCACGTGCAATCGTGTGGTTCTTATTGGTCACAAAAATCGTCGGCTCAATGAAGTAACCACCCGATTCTTGACGACATTGCTGCCCCCCCGCAATCAACTCGGCACCCTCGGTTTTGCCCGATTCAATGTATTTGAGCACACCGTTCATTTGAATGTCATCGACAATCGCGCCCATGGTCGTTGCTGGATCCAATGGGTCACCAGGTTGAAAACTCGCAACATGTGCGGCGACTTTTTTCATAAATACGTCTTTGATGCTCGCTTCAACATACAAACGCGTCGGCGCATTGCAACTCTCGCCTTGGTTGTAAAACACATTGCCTGCTGCCGCCGCTGCCGCACCATCCATATCAGGACAATCGGCAAACACGATGTTGGGCGATTTTCCACCGAGTTCCATCCATGCGCGTTTGAGGTTGCTGTTCGCTGCCGCCGCCATGATGCGTTTACCCACCGCAGTTGAGCCTGTGAACGCCACGCAGTCCACATCCATGTGCTCTGCCAATGCCGCGCCTGCTTCATGACCGAAACCCGTGACCACGTTAAATACACCCGCAGGAATGCCCGCTTCCAAAGCCAACTCAGCCAAACGCAATGCAGTCAAAGGCGATTTTTCCGACGGTTTTAAAATCACCGAGTTGCCTGCCGCCAATGCGGGCGCGATTTTCCAGCTGGTCATCAACAATGGATAATTCCACGGCACCACCGCAGCCACCACGCCCACCGGCTCGCGCGTAATCAACGCCAAAGAATCGCGAGGGGTTGGTGCGACCTCATCATAAATTTTATCAATCGCTTCGCCAAACCAACGAATCGTATTTTGCGCACCCATCACGTCCACCGCCAACGCATTGCTAATCGGTTTACCCATATCCAAGGTCTCAGTCAACGCCAATTCATTTTTACTTTGCACAATCAAATCGGCAAAGCGAATTAAAATTTCTTTGCGTTTGCGCGGTGACAGATGCGCCCAACGCCCATCCTCAAATGCCTCGCGCGCGACGCTCACCGCAGCGTCCACGTCCGCCTTATCACAGCGCGCCACATCGGCCAGTTTGCGACCATCGCATGGACTGATGCACTCAAAAGTCGCGCCTGACAGCGCGTCCACGCGCTGACCATTGATAAACGCTTGCCCGTTGAAGTTCATGTGTTCTGCTCGTTCTTTCCAATTGATTTGGCTCATGGCAATCTCCTTAATATTCGCGACAGAATCTGACTGTCGTCATTCATGGTTCGATTATAAATTGAGAGGATGCGCCCGTTAAGCGCATTATGCAAGTGGACGAATGGTTTGGATATAAATGGTTCTCAAGGAATACCACATAGCAAAACAGCGCGGAACCAATTCCGCGCTGTTGATTGCAGATGCTTTTCAAAACAGTGATTTAAGTGGCATCGCGAAACGCCGCCGCAATCTCCGCCTGACGGCGTTTTTCGCGTTTTTGCATCCAGATGCTGCCCGAAATCAGCACAAACGACACCACAAATACAATCATCGCGCCCAGGGCCACGACCACGGGTCTCGTACCTTGACGCGAGTAGTTCATAATCACGTTTGGCAAGGTTTGTACCCCAGGCCCTTTGAGGAACTCGGCAATCACCACATCATCAAACGAAATGGTGAATACCAACAACGCCGCTGACATCAAAGACTGCGCAATCATCGGTAAAGTGACCAAGAAAAACACCTGTAACGGACGCGCACCCAAATCCAAAGCCGCTTCCTCATACGTAAGCGACAATTCGGATAAGCGCGCCTTAATCACCACCGAGGCATACGCCGCACCGAGCAGAGTGTGACCGAGAATAATAGTCCAGTATGCCCCGCCCTCTACTTTAAATAGATCTTTGAACACAATCAGTAAAGACAAGCCGAGCACCACCTCTGGCATGACCAAAGGCGTGTTTGCCATACCTGAGAATAAAGTTTTACCGACAAAGCCACGATAACGCACCAAGACAAAGGCAATCAAGGTACCAATCACCACCGATAAAACTGCAGTAATGGCCGCCACACGCAATGAAGCGAATAAGCCATCAATCACTTGCTGGTTTTGGAATAAATCTGTGTAATTCTCCAAAGTAAAGCCATTCCAACGTGTCGGACGACCTTCGTTGAACGAAAAAATCACTAAGACGATAATCGGTAAATACAAAAACAGATAGACCATCGACATCCACGAACGCGAGAACCATTTGAAGTTTTTCATTTGATTTCTCCTTGTGCCGCATCTTGGTATTTATTGAGGAACATCATCGGCACAACCACCAAGACAATGATTGAAATAGCCAGTGCTGAAGCCAACGGCCAATCGTTGTTTTGGAAATACTCGCCCGCCAACACACGTCCAATCATCAAAGTATCCGCACCACCGAGCAACTGTGGAATCACGTATTCACCGACACATGGGATAAACACCAACAGCATCCCCGCGATAATCCCTGCCTTAGACAAAGGTACCGTCACAAGGAAAAAGGTCTTCAATGGAGTAGATCCCAAATCTGCTGCGGCTTCCCAATAGCGCACATCGATTTTTGACAAAGTTGAGTACAAGGGCAAAATCATGAAGGGGATGTACACATACACCATGCCAAACAACAGAGAAAACGAGTTGTTCATCAGATGCAAATCTTCGGTGATTAAGCCAACGGCTTTGAGCGAGCCGCTCAAGGTCGTGGCAATGATGCCAGAGTCATTGAACAACACTTTAATTGCGTACACACGAATCAACATCGATACCCAAAAGGGTAACATCACAAACAGCAACAAGGTTGGTTGCTTCTCTTGTGGTGCACGTGCAAGAAAATACGCAAACGGATAACCAATCAACAGACACAACAACGCGGTCACGCCCGCATAGTAAATCGACGACAGATACGCCGAACGATACGTCCCGCCTTGAAGAATATCGTCTAAAATCGGCGTGTAATTGTCTTTAAAAAACCAGCCACCATCGCGATAAATCGGCAAGTAACCACCGCCTTGCACCATTTCCGAGAGACTCACACTGAGCAAATACAAAAACGGTATCATCAGCATCAACATCAACCACACGTATGGTGCGCCGATGACCCACCACTTACCCCTACGGGCTTTGACTCCATTTTTTTTCATGGTGTCCTCCGATCAGTATGAAGGTGCGACAGGGACAATCGCAGTAGGATGCCAGAATACGTAAACCTTATCACCCCAAGTGAATCGCTCACCGGCGTAACGTTCGGAGTTCTCGTATTGCACCTTAATCACCCGCCCCGTGCCGTTCAAACGCACGTGGTAAATGGTGTCTGCACCAAAGTAAACCACTTCAGTTACTTCACCTTGACACTGATTGCCCCGTTGATCGGGCGCGGTTTTCGACAACTCCATTTTTTCAGGACGAATCGCCACTGAATATTTCATGCCTTTTTCACCTGCCATGCCACGCGGCAATACATGCAGGGCATCTTCGGTTTGAATCTCTGCGTGGGTCGGTTCATCGACCACAATTTCACCGCCCTTGAACAGATTGACATTGCCAATAAAATCAGCGACAAACTCTGTGCGCGGCGTTTCATACACTTCAGATGGCGTGCCCACTTGTAGCAACTGACCATTGCTCATCACCGCGATGCGAGATGCCATGGTCATGGCTTCTTCTTGATCGTGCGTCACCATCACACAAGTCACACCGACTTTCTCGATAATATTCACGAGCTCAATTTGGGTTTCTTCACGCAATTTTTTATCCAAAGCACCGAGTGGCTCATCCAGTAAAAGTAAATTCGGTTGCTTGACCAAACTGCGCGCCAATGCCACACGTTGCTGTTGCCCACCTGAGAGTTGATGCGGCTTGCGTTTGGCAAACTTGGTCAATTGCGTGAGTTTGAGCACATCATCGACACGTTGAGGAATTTCAGCTTTGGCGATTTTTTCACGGCGCAGACCAAAAGCAATATTGTCCCAAACATTCAAATGCGGGAATAATGCATAGGATTGGAACATCATGTTGATGGGTCGCTCATACGGCGGAATTTTTGAAATATCCTCGCCTTTGAGTAAAATTTTGCCCGAAGTCGGCAACTCAAAGCCTGCCAACATTCTGAGTAGCGTTGATTTACCACAACCTGAACTACCAAGTAAGGCAAAAATCTCGCCTTTGCCAATGTCAATCGATACATTATTCACAGCGGCGTGGTCGCCAAATTTTTTGACCACGTTTTGTATGCTCAAATACGGTGCGTCGTTATCTGTGGGGGGTATGTGTTCAGCCATTGTGTGCTCCTTTGGGTGTGATGGTTATCTGTCCATCCTTGAGTTTGTGTGGATCATGCCACGAGAGCGATAAAACCAACAGACATCAGTCATGCAAAGCCGTCATAACAGCAAGCCAACAACCTATTGGATTCAATCGATGCTTACAATTGCATCAAAAAACCCTTGCCAACGACATTCGACAAGGGTTTTTTCGATGCTTTTTCTAATTATTTACCAGTTTTGAATACGCGGAAAGCGTCATTCATTGCACGTACCGCAGCTTGGTCAGAAGGCAAACGGCGCGGTGCCATGGTGGCTAAGTTTTCTGCTGATAAGAAAATGGTTTTATTGTCTGCCATTTTTTTATCAACCAATCCTTGATCCAACGCCGCTTTATTCGCCACCGCATAACCCAACTCATTGGTGATGCTGGCAGCATTTTTTGGATCAAGCGCAAAGTTGATCCACGCATAAGCTTGGTCAATGTTTTTCGCATCCGCTGTGATTGCCATGGTATCAAAGAATACAATCCCACCGCGTCCCAAAAGCACTTTAATGTCGCTCGTGCCTGCACGTTCTGCTGCCATATTGATGTCGCCTGACCACGCCAAGAACACGCACAAGTTGCCATCGGCAATTTCGTTTACCACCGATGAATCACCAAATTTGCGAACGTCTTTGCGAACAGTTTTCAACATATCCAAAGCAGCGGTGTAATCCGCTGGGTTGTTGCTTGAGGCATCTTTACCAACGTATTGCAGAGCCGCAGGCATGATTTCAGAGGGTGAATCGAGCATGAAAATACCACATTGTTTGAGTTTTGAGGTGTATTCGGGTTTGAACACCAAATCAAATGGATTTTCAGGCATTGGCATATCGCCCAAGGCTTTTTTCACTTTGGCTGCATTGATACCAATCCCCGTAAAACCCCACGCCCAAGGAATCAGATAATCGTTGTTCGGATCCATTTTTGCCACTTGTTCCATCAATGCGGGATCAAGGTTTTTATAATTGGGGATTTTAGATTTGTCTAATTTCAGGAATTTACCTTGTTTGATTTGGATTTCGGCAAACGCAGCACCTGGTACGACCACGTCGTAACCTGAGTTGCCCGCAATCAATTTGGCATTCAAAGCCTCATCGGTTTCAAAAGTATCGTAATTGACTTTTACACCCACTTCTTTGGTGAAATTATCAACGTATTTTTCAGGAATATATTCCACCCAGTTAAACACATTGACTTCTCCTGTGAGTTTGACTGGGGCTGGTGCACCTGCGACGGGGGCTTCTGCGGGTTTGGCGGCTTCTTTTGAGCCACCGCAAGCGGTCAGTGCCAATGCGGCAAAAACGGTTAAACCAAAGTACTGTAACGATTTTAATTTCATGAGAGTCTCCAATGTGAAGGTGGCGAAATACGATGCATTCATCCAAAATTCAAGTCAGTATTTTATCGAATGCGCGTGCTGTATTTTGCACCAATTTTGTACAAAATTCACCATTTGTACGCTTTTTTAGTGATTAATTTCACAAAGCGGGGAAATGCATTGTTTGCAATCCCCAACCGAACCACTACACCAAACCTTTGGCTTGTAAATCAACCAAGGTGGCATCCAAGGCTTTGCGCGCCAAACGCACCAACTCGTCAATTTCCGCATGGGTAATCACCAATGGTGGCGCGATAATCATGCGGTCACCCACAGCGCGCATCACCAAACCATTGCCAAAACAATGCCCACGACAAATCATGCCCACTGAGTCGCTTGAATTAAAACGCTCGCCAGTTTCTTTGTTCTTCAAAATTTCCAAACCCGCCACCAAGCCAAACGCTCGGGCATCTGCTACCAAGGGATGGTCGTTCAAGGTTTCAAATTGTTCTTTGAAATATAGTGCTGTGTCTGTTTTGATTTTATGAACGATGTCCAACTTTTGCATCAGTTTGATGTTCGCAATCGCCACCGCACACGCCACAGGATGACCTGAGTAGGTGTAGCCGTGATTAAACTCACCACCTTCGTTAATCAAGACATCCGCCACACGGTCACCCACGAGCACACCACCCAACGGGATGTAACCCGAAGTCACGCCTTTAGCAAAGGTGATTAAATCGGGTTTAAAGCCCATGGTTTCGCAACCAAACCACGTACCCAAACGTCCAAATCCACAAATCACCTCATCTGAAATAATCAAGATGCCGTATTTATCGCAAATTCGTTGGATTTCTGGCCAATAGGTTTTCGGTGGCACAATCACACCACCCGCCCCTTGTACAGGCTCGCCGATGAACGCGGCGACTTTGTCCGCACCAATTTCGAGAATTTTGTCTTCCAGCCAGCCCGCGGCAATAATGCCGAATTCGTCCTCGGTCACACCGAGTTTCATGCCATTGTCACGGTAATAGGGTTGGTCAATGTGCACAATCCCAGGGATGGGTAAATCGCCCTGCTCGTGCATCCCAATCATGCCGCCCAAAGATGCGCCCGCAACGGTTGAACCGTGGTAGCCATTGATGCGGCTGATGATGGTTTTGCGTTGTGGCTGCCCTTTGACATCCCAATAGCGACGCACCATGCGCAGATTTGTGTCGTTTGATTCTGAACCTGAACTGCTGTAAAACACGTGGTTAAACCCTTCAGGCGCAACCTCTGCCAATAACGCCGCCAGTTCGACTGAAGGTGGCGTGGTGGTGTTGAAAAAACTATTGTAAAACGGCAAGGTAGTCATTTGCTCAGTCGCAGCGTCAATCAAAGATTTTTGACCATAGCCCATATTCACACACCACAAACCACTCATCGCATCGAGGATTTTCGCGCCGTTGCTGTCATACACATAGATGCCTTCGCCATGCGTGATGATGCGTGCGCCGCGCGATGCCAAAGATTTGGTATCGGTGAATGGGTGCATAAAATGCGCTGAATCTTGCTTTTGTAATTCTTGGGTATTGTAATTTTTTTGAGTCATTTATTTCTCCTATCGCCCATACCGGGGGGTTACATTGGTCTATCTGCTTACAGTCACACTCGTTAAACCGACAACAATAAATTCTCCCGCTCCCACGGGCTAATCACTTTCATAAACTCTTCAAACTCAGCGTCTTTGACTTGGATGTAGAGGTTGACAAACTCCTCGCCGAGTACTTCGTGCAGCTCTGGGCATTCGTCCAAGGCTTTGAGTGCCTCACCCAAACTGCGGGGCAATTCAAAATCCAAGCCATTAACCGCTCCAAAGGTTTCAGCCGTTGGCTCGATTTTGTTTTTCATACCCAAATAGCCACACGCCAAAGTCACCGCCAATGCCACATATGGATTGGCATCTGAACCCGCAATGCGGTTTTCGACTCGACGTGCTTGTGGCGATGCATTAGGCACGCGGAATCCAACAGTGCGATTGTCACGCCCCCATTGCACATTGATGGGCGCGCTGGCATGACGTGTGATGCGACGGTATGAGTTCACATAGGGCGCAACCAAAGCCATAGCCAAAGGCATGTATTTTTGTAAGCCACCGATGTAATGCAAAAACATATCCGACTGCTCACCGTTTTCTTTACTGAAAATGTTTTTACCCGTGCTTAAATCCAAAATCGACTGGTGAATGTGCATCGCCGAGCCAGGTTCATTCTGCATCGGTTTTGCCATGAAGGTCGCAAAGACATCGTGGCGAATCGCCGCTTCGCGCAAAGTGCGTTTAAAGAAAAATACTTTATCTGCCAAATCCAAAGGTTTGCCGTGCAAAAAGTTAATCTCCATCTGCCCCGCGCCCGCTTCGTGAATCAAGGTGTCCACGTCCAAATCCATCGCTTCGGTGTAGTCGTAAATGTCTTCAAACAAAGGATCAAATTCATTCACCGCATCAATACTGTAGGCTTGACGACCCGCTTCGCGACGACCATTGCGTCCAATCGGCGGAATTAATAATTGATTTGGATCGGTGTTTTTGCTGACCAAATAAAATTCCAATTCAGGCGCGACAATCGGCTCCCAACCTTCTTTGGCATACAACGCCTCCACACGGCGCAACACCGAGCGCGGCGCGAATTGAACCAACGTACCATCGGCTTTAAAACAGTCGTGCAGAACCTGTGCGGTGGCATCCTGCGCCCACGGCACAAGGCGCACCGTGGTTGGATCTGGGCGCAACTCCATGTCATTGTCGGTCGGCGCAATAATCGAATCAAACATATCTGAACTTGGATACTCGCCCGTCACGGTTGAACCGAAAATTGCTTCGGGCAAACGCATGCCTTTTTCTTCTGAGAATTTATTGCGCGGTAAGATTTTGCCGCGTGCCACGCCCGTTAGGTCGGGAACCAAACATTCAATTTCAGTCACTCGGTTCTCGTCTAACCAGCGTTCCATCTCATTGAATGTGGTAAATTTTTGAAAAGTCATTTTGAACCCCTTGTCTATTTTCTCTATTTGTCTGTACTTGTAATAATTATATAAATTGATTGTGCACGACAATCAATCAGTCGTCATCACTTTTGTTGCCACGAAAGCGCGCTTTGCGATGATTCCGATACTCACGACACGCATCGCCAAAGGCCGCAAAAATCGCCAAAGAATCAGGATTTTTAAGCATTTGCCATTCGGGATGCCATTGTACCGCCCAACCAAAACCATGGTGCGAGGCGATGCGAAACGCTTCAACCAAGCCATCGGGCGCGTAGGCTTCTGCGGTCAATCCATCACCCAATCGCTTGATGCCCTGACCATGAATGGAGTTGACCATCATCTCTGATTTACCCAGCAATCGCGCCAATTCGCCATTTTCAACCAAATGCACCGAATGCGCGACGCTGTACTGCGATTCCACTGGCGCGTTTTTATCTTCGCGGTGGTCATTCATACCTGCAACATCATGCACGGCTTGATGCAAGGTACCACCAAAAGCGACATTGATTTCTTGAAACCCGCGACAGACCCCCAAAATCGGGATGCCACGTGCCACCGCCTGCTTCACCAAAGGAATCGTCACTTGGTCACGAAATACATCCTGCGGTAAATGCGGCTGACTAATGGTTTCACCGTATAACTCGGCATTGACATTTGAGGGTGAGCCCGACAAAAATATGCCGTCTGCCATGTCGAGCAAGACTTCAATGTCCATCTCCGCACCCATCGCAGGGATAAATAAAGTGGTACATTGTGCGCCATAAAACACCGCATCGGCGTATTTGCGTTGCACCGTATGTGCCGCGTGTACGCCAACTTGATTGCTACACGCGGGAATCAGCACAATGGCCGAACGCCGATGTTCACATGGTAATGCCAACGTTTGCTCAGACTTACCGCTCATGTCAATCCCTTCTCATATAATTCAGTATAGTGTAGTGCAGCGCAAGTCAATAGCACCACTTATTCAATATCAATCGAGCCAATAAAGCGCGCTCATCACGGGCATTATCTTTGATTTATAAACGTGTGGTTTCATCAATCACGCGCGATTGCGTCCATTTTTGTGCACAATTAATGAATTATTGCACACAAGCGCAGCCATTTTGGTTAGAATTTATCTATAAAATACAAATACAAAGCAATCCATTTTTAATGATTGCAATAGGAGATACCATGCGACGCACCCCTTTGGCAGAACTGCTGCAAAACGAACTCGAACGACAAGACTTTCACCCACGTTTACCAGGTTATAAACGGGTGTATGAAGCCATCCGAAGCGCAATTGTCAACCGTCGCCTGCCTGCTGGTTCTAAACTGCCCAGCTCGCGCGATTTGGCACGCGAACTTTCTGCCTCGCGCAATATGATTGTTGCGGCGTATGACCAATTGCAAGCCGAGGGTTATGTCAGTAGTCAAACGGGCAGTGGCACGTATGTCACCGATGTTTTGCCCGATGGTATGTCGGACAGTTATGCGTTTAATGCGCCGCACACGAGTGATGCGAACAACCCAAGCCCACACAATGACTCGGTTATTTTGTCACAACGTGGTCTACGCCTCACACGTGAGCAGGGTTATGTCGCCTACGAGGTGCAACCTTTGGCGTTGTCAGGCAAAATGGATTTGCTCAACTTCCCCGTGAAAACATGGCAACGCGTACAAAACCAAATCTGGCGACGCGAAGATGTGGCTCTGTACGACTATGACAGCAATGGCGGCTACGCACCTTTGAAAAAAGCCGTGGCGGATTATTTGCGCATCAGCCGTGGCGTGGTGCTTGACCCTGAGCAGGTGCTGATTACTGCGGGCACACAGCAATCGCTTGACCTAATCAGTCGCATGTTGGCTGACCAAGGAGACATCGCTTGGGTTGAAAACCCTTGTTATTGGGGCGCGTGGAGCTCCTTTTATGCCAACGACTTAGCGATACGCCCGATTCACGTGGATCACGAGGGCATGAGTCCAACCGCTGAGGATTTTACCTCGCCAGCACCTAAGTTTATCTACATCACCCCGTCGCACCAATACCCAACGGGCGCAATTATGTCACTGGCTCGTCGCCGCCAACTCATCGACTACGCCCAGCAGTCGGGCGCGTGGTTGTTAGAAGACGATTATGACAGCGAATTTCGCTACTCGGGTCGCCCGATTGCCTCTTTGCAAGGTTTGGCGCACGAATCAGGCATTGGGCGCGTACTGTATATGGGCACGTTTTCCAAAGTCATGTTCCCAGGGGTCAAACTGTCCTATTTGGTCTTGCCCAAAGCCTTGATTGAACCGTTTAAAACCGCCCTATACGATTTGTATCGCCCAGGGCAACTGCATTTGCAAGCGAGTTTGGCAGAGTTTATTGAGCAAGGACATTTCACCACCCACATCCGCCGTCTGCGTCAAGCGTATGCGCAAAGACGCACGATATTGTTGGCGGTGCTCAACAAAACCTTGACTCATCGGGTGGAGCAAATCATTGATGACGCGGGTCTGCATTTGGTGGTCAAATTACCCGCGCACATCGATGATGTCGAAGTCGCCAATCGCTGTCATTCCGAAGGTGTTTCAGTCAAACCACTCTCGCGTTATTATATTGGCACGACCGATATGCGTGGCTTGGTGGTGGGGTTTGCCTACGTTGATGCGAGTGACTTGGTGACTTGTGGGCAGCGTTTGGCTCAAGTGTTACACGAATACCTGTAACCAACGCCATGAATTGCTGTACAAAATCTCAGCACACATTAAAAAAACCCGCTACTCATGCGGGTTTTTTAACTTAGTCGAGACTCAATACATTTACGGTTTTAAAACAAAATGCGTTGGGACAGTATTCTCTATCCGCTGCGTGATGCGCCACTCTCCGCCCAAGACGCGTGCATTCCAAGTGGCTTTACTCACCTGACCATTGAGTTTTCCACGCCATACACCTGGCTCCGCAGGAATCAGTACCGCATCCAAGTTTTTGGCTTGGAAACTCAAGTTTTCCAACTCAAACTGTATGGGGCGACTTTGCATTTCTTTGAGGACATTGGCATCTGGTGCACTCAACTTCAGGGTGACATTCGAGTCCAAAAGCTCAACGTCTGCCACTAAACCCAATGTTTCGGCTTTTTTATCCAAAGTTAAATCCGCATTGATTGCCAAACCCTCTTTGTAATAATCTTTGGAAATCACGCTATCAATCCCATCAAGCGCAATAAAGTAAGTCACAATTGACGCGACGACAACTGATGCTGGCAAACCCATAATCATCCACGGCCAAAATTGCTTGTACCAAGGTTTAACAGTTTGAATTTCTTGCATAATTGATCCTTAGAAACCACAAATAAATACAACCGCCATTATAGCGGTTGTATAAGGACTATGTTTACTCTTTCGGTAAATAATAAATGGATTTGTATTCCAAGTCCTCGCCCGTTTCAGGGGACTTCAAGTGGAACACAATCGGTGTCCCATCTGCACCTACGCCAGCAGCTTTTGCCTTTTGTGGATCCACACGAACACGCACGATTTTTGTGTCGGTTGATGCAGGATCCAATTCAACTTCTGACTTACCAACAATCTTGATGCCATCAATTCCTGACGCGCTGATGATGACGGTATGCACTTTCTCATCCGTGTTGGACAATTGAAGCGTGTATACATTCTCAACCAAGCCTTCTTCGGTATTAACCGCAATCGTGCGCTTATCACGTTCAACCACCATCCGAATTTTTGTACGCTGACCAATACCAACAAACAAAGCAATGAACAACACCATCAATATCGCGCTATATACCAATACACGTGGACGCAAAGTGCGTTTGACCAACTGTTGTTGGGTGAACTTGTTCTTCACGCCATTTTCAGTATCATAGCGAACCAATCCGCGCTCATAACCCATCTTGTCCATAATTTCGTTGCACGCATCAATACATGCGCCGCAACCAATACATTCGTACTGCAAACCATTGCGAATATCAATCCCTGTCGGACAAACATCCACACACACACCACAGTCAATACAATCACCTTTGCCTATCGAACGTGGATCAACGCCTTTTTTGCGCGGACCACGCGACTCACCACGCGCCTCGTCGTAGGTCACGATTAAAGTGTCAGGGTCAAACATCACACTTTGGAAACGTGCATAAGGACACATGTACAAACACACCTGCTCACGCATAAAGCCTGCAAACAAATACATCATAAAACCGTATAAACCAATCCAAAACACTTGTGCAAAACTGGTTTCATGGTTCGCGATTTCACGCAATAATTGCATACCATTATTTGTACCTTCGGCACCTGTGAAGTAAGCAACTAAAGTAAAACTGGCGGCCAAAGAGACCGCAATCCACAACGCGTGTTTAATGATTTTTTTAATCAGTTTGGACGCGCTCATAGGGGCTTTTTCCAAACGAATGCGTGCGGCGCGATTGCCCTCAACTTTGCGCTCTATCCACATAAAAATCTCGGTATAAACAGTCTGGGGGCAGGTGTAACCACACCACAGTCGCCCAGCAACCGTTGTAAACAAAAACAATGCCAACGCACAAATAATCAACACCAAAGTCATGTACACGATGTCTGTGGGCGAGAATGTCCAACCAAAAATATAAAAAAAGCGTTTTTGTAAATCCAACCACACCGCTGGACGACCATTCCACATTAACCAAGGCGTGACAAAATAGAACAACTGAGTCAACCACACAAACAACCAGCGCAGGTTGTTAAATTTACCCTTCACTTCACGCACGTGAATGGTTTTATGCGCGGCAAATAAACTTTGCCCTTCTGGGTTGTTGGAGCCTGTGGGTGAATGGTTGGCGGTGGCTTTGCGCCCTGCTGCTCCATGCTGCGCCGTGCTGTCGCCTTCTTCTATCTGTGCAAAATATATCGGGTATTTCATGTCGTCCTCTATTTAAAGCGTTGAATCCGTGCCAATGTGTTTCATCGTAAATACAATATGTTTATTAACTTTACAATAATTTCATTCAATAGTGAAATGATACACGAAAAAAAGCGTCCAGTCTTTCGACTGAACGCCCATCTGAACCAATTCCGAGTTAAACCATCGGATTTGTTGCAGAACCGCTACGAAACATTTTCAAGCCACATCCATCGCAGCAGCATCGCAACAACACTCTAATTATTGTTCAGGATTTTTGACCTTGCCATCATCGCTGCGGTTCAACTGCCATACATAAGCCGACAGCACATGAATGCGATCCGCACCCAGGAGTTTGTCCCATGCAGGCATCACGCTCTTGTCACGACCTTTACTGATGGTTTCAGTCAGGGACTTCATATCACCGCCATGCAACCAAATTTTATCGGTTAAGTTTGGTGCTCCGATAGATGCCAATGCACCCGTTGGGTCAGACATAGAGCCTTTACCATCCGCCATGTGGCAGGCCGCACACACAGCAAATTTTTCTTTACCACGCGCCGCCGCAACCGCATCATGCGCGCTGTCTGACAATGACAACACATAGTTCGCCATATCATTCACACCTTGAGCACCGCCCAATATATCACCATGTGCAGGCATAATACCGTGGCGGCCAGCAGTGATACTTTGTTTAATTGCGTCTGGGCTACCGCCATACAACCAATCGCTGTCTGTCAAATTTGGAAAACCAAGACCACCTGTACCTGCATCACCATGACATTGTGCACAGTTGTTCAGGAACAAACGTTTACCGACTTGCATGGCTGCTTTGTCTTCTGCCATTTGCGCGAACGTCATGCCAGCAAACTTGTCATACAACGGTTTAGAAGTCGCATCTAATTTGGCTTTTTCGATATCATACTGCTTTTGTTCAGTCCAGCCATCTTTATAAGCAGGATCAATCAAACCCATATTGCCTTTGTAAGAACCCAAACCTGGGTAAAGCCACAGATACAATGCACTAAACACCAAAGTGATAACAAACATCCACACCCACCAACGTGGCAATGGGTTGTTATACTCTTGCAATGTTTCATCCCAAACATGCGGTTGCGTGTGGCTTTCCCCAGGCTTATTGGTGCGAGCACGCAATTGCGTCACCAACAGCCAAATACAGAAGACGAAGCCAAAAACCGTGATAGCCACGATGAACCAGTGCCAAAACGGACTGGTAAAATCGCTTTCACCGACATTTTTTAGAATCACATCACCCGCCCCAGCCGTACCAGCTTTAATTTGAGGCAAAAATGAGAGGTTAAATTCATTCATGATAATATCCTTTTTAGGTACTACAACTCGTGCTACTTTTTAAAAAGCACGAAAATTGATGACTGCTTTACCTTTAATTTTTCGATGCTTCTTGGTTGGATGTAACTACAACTGAACTGGGCGGCATCGCCGATTCATCTTCTTCTAACACTGAGCGTCCCAAGTCCTCCATGGTTTCTTTATTGCGTTTACTGTATATCCAAAAAGTAAGCAGGATAAAACTAACGAAACAAAAAACTGTCAAAGATACTCGAGAAATTGTAATTGCATCCATACCGTTACACCTTATTTATTGGCTAAAGCCAAACCCAACCCTTGCAAATACGCAATCAATGCTTCCATCTCAGTTTTACCTTTGACTTCAGCCTCTGCGCCAGCAATTTGTTCGTCTGTATATGGAACGCCAACCATACGCAAACCCCTCATGTGCGCCGCAATCGTGGTGTGATCCACCTTATCAGTTGCCAACCAAGGGTAAGCAGGCATATTTGATTGAGGCACGACAGAGCGTGGGTTAATCAAATGTTTAACATGCCAGTCATCTGAGTTGCGACCACCTTCACGTGCAAGATCTGGACCTGTACGTTTCGAGCCCCATTGGAATGGGTGATCATACACAGACTCGCCTGCCACAGAGTAATGACCATAGCGCAACGTTTCTGCACGGAATGGGCGAATCATTTGTGAATGGCAGTTATAGCAACCCTCACGCTGATAAATATCGCGCCCCGCCAATTGCAACGCAGTGTAAGGCTTCACACCTTCAATCGGCTGCATGGTTGATTTCTGGAAGAACAGTGGCAAAATTTCTACCAAGCCTCCAAAAAACACTGCCAAAAAGGTAAATAATATCAACCAAAATACCTTACTTTCGGCTCTTTCTTGAGATAATAATTTCATGGTGTTTTCTCCAAACCATTGGTAAATTAGTGATGATCAACTGCGACAGGGATAGGAGCATAAGTCACGGCTTTACCTACTGCGATTGTACGGAACATATTGTAAGCCATGATAACCATACCCGCGAGGTACAAAACACCACCCAACAAGCGAATCACATATAAAGGCCAAGAGGCGGCAATCGATTGAATGTGCGTGTACATCAAAGTACCATCAGGATTTACAGCGCGCCACATCATGCCTTGCATCACACCAGAAATCCACATAGACGCGATGTATAAAACCACACCAATCGTTGCAATCCAAAAGTGGGTGTTGATGAGTTTCACGCTGTACATAGATTCACGACCAAATAAGCGAGGAATCATATAATACAAAGAGCCCATAGAGACAAAGCCGACCCAACCCAAAGCACCTGAGTGCACGTGACCGACGGTCCAGTCTGTATAGTGAGACAAAGCGTTCACCTCTTTAATCGCCATCATCGGACCTTCAAACGTCGACATACCGTAGAAAGACAATGACACGATGAGGAATTTGAGAATTGGATCGTCGCGCAATTTTTCCCACGCGC
>JAGNWC010000088.1 GCA_017986195.1 Hydromonas sp. | reverse complement strand
AAGTATGCCTATTTTTGCGCGCAATCTTATCGTGACGCAGGTCGGTCTCAGGAAGCCATCGAATGGTTCAAGCGCAATATCAGTCATTGCACCGAACACACCGAGCCAATTCGATTCAGCTTCATCGCCTTGGGCAATTTATACCAGCAACTCGGTAGGTCGGCAGATGCCGTGCAAGCATGGCTGCATGCCTATGATCACCAACCACAGCACGCCGAATCCTTGGTGATTTTAGCCGAGCATTTTTTGACTGAAAAACGCCATCAACTGGCTTTTGACTGTGCGCTCAAAAGCACGCAACTGCCGTGGCCCGAGGTCAACAACACCATCGTTTTAGACGAAAACGTGTTTCGCTACGGCAGTTGGAACGCACTGTTGCGCAGTGCTTTAGTACTCAAAAAATGGGATATGGCCTACCAAGCAACCAAACATTTACTCAATGAACCCGAATACGATGTTCGCTTGAATCATTTTTTGCTCAGTGCATTGGTATTGCTGTCATTCAAATTCGAACAAGAGTCTGCCGAAGAACGACGGGTACTGTATCAGAAAATTGAATCACTCAAACAGCTTGACCCACCAACCAAAATCCAACAACAAAAACTAATTAAGTTACTAAAACACGTATTTTAATAAGCCTCAACACACCAGTTTTTTAACACTCTTTTTCCAACCACTACTTTCACCACCATGCGTAAAACCAAAGAAGAAGCCCAACAAACCCGTTGTAATTTATTAGAAGCCGCATTAACGGTTTTTTATCATCGTGGTGTGGCACACACCTCATTGGATGCAATTGCCAAAGCGGCGGGCGTGACTCGTGGGGCTCTTTACTGGCACTTCAAAAACAAAGAAGATTTATTTGATGCCCTTTTTCAAGTGCACTTTGCCGATATTGAATACCAATTGGATCAAGTTTTA
Source organism: Hydromonas sp. (assembly GCA_017986195.1). GTDB lineage: Bacteria > Pseudomonadota > Gammaproteobacteria > Burkholderiales > Burkholderiaceae > CTSOIL-112. The sequence goes on along the minus strand of JAGNWC010000088.1, from coordinate 4,744 downwards.
CAATCGAACACCGCCGAAAATCCTTTGATCCTACTGTACGAAGGAATGCTCAAGCATTTTCAAAGACTATCTCACAATCAAAATTTAAAAAAATTCGCCACCATTTTGCACCTGCGCTGCGAGCAAACCGATGAAAACCGCAATATCATTCATCTGATTCAAAAATACCACCAAGTTTGGGATCAGCATTTGCTGGCTATTTTTGAAGAGGGCAAACAGCGTGGCGTATTGCCCAAAAACCTCGACAGCCAACTGGCACTGCTGTCATTGACTGCAACACTGCATGGATTGACCGTCAAGTGGTTGAGCACAACCGAACCTTTTGATTTACAACAATACGCGCCAAAACTGATTGACATTTGCTTTGACAATCTAAAAAACAGCCCCTTTTTGCGTGACTAAACACGCCACTCTTATGCACTCACGCTGACCTGATTCGCCTTGCATTGATGAACTTTACAATTCTTTACATGCGCGACACAAACGAGAAAAAATCCCCGTTTATCATACTTTCATTGATTTTAACCACACTGAAAGGAAGCAAAAATGGCACTCAAACGACAATGGGTTACCCCACTCATGGCAGGTTCATTCATCTTAATGGCGACCACAGGGATACTGATGTTTTTCCACTGGGATTCGGGTTTGAACAAAACCGCGCACGAGTGGCTCGGTTGGGCGATGGTCATCGCTGCGGGCTTGCACGTTGTGACCAATTGGTTTGGTTTTAAAAATATGTTTAACAACCCCACGGGTAAAATCGTGATTGGTTTGTTTACGGCTGTTTTGGCACTGAGTTTTATCAATGTGGGCGGTGGCGAAGGTGGTGGCGGTGGTCGCCCTGTCGCGCCGATTAATGTGTTGGCACAAGCACCGATTAGCCAATTGGCACAAATCAGCAAAATCGATGAGCAAACTTTGCTCGCTCGTTTGCAAACAGCGGGCGTACAAAACGCCACAGCCAACTCAAGCGTTAAAGAGTTGGTCGGCGCGGATTTTGGCAAACAAGTCGCAACACTCAACACCCTGCTCAAAACCACTCCATAAAATCACTGTTTTCTAAGACTACAATCGTTCTAAACGATTAAAATTCATGGGATGCGCGCCAATCAATCGGTCGCATCCCTTTCAAACAACTGGAAACACGTATGAATGCTTTGAAAAAACTATGGCGTCAAGTCTGGGTGCGCCGCGCGATTTATCTGTTGCTCATCTTGGGTCTCGTGTGGTTGGTGAAACTGTATTTTTTCCCCAGTAAATCCAACGACACCTACATCACCGCACCCGTCACTCGCACAAATTTAGAGCAAACTGTTTTGGCAACAGGCACGGTCAAAGCGTTCAAACAAGTCGAGGTCGGCGCGCAGGTGTCAGGTCAAATTCAAACCCTCAAAGTGCAGTTAGGACAAACCGTGCGCAAAGGCGATTTGCTCGCCATCATTGATGCACGCACGCAAAAAAACACCCTACAAACCGCGCAAGCGCAATTGACCAGCAATCAAGCGAATTTAGAAAAAGCCCAGTTGGACTTCACACGCCAGCAAACCATGTTTGCCGCAGGTGCGAGTTCCAAAGAAAACTTAGATGCCGCCAAAGCCACGCTGGCCGCTGCGCGCGCGTCGGTCAATCAATCGAAAATCAGCGTGGACAATGCCAAATTAACACTGGGCTACACGCAAGTGCTCGCGCCGATTGATGGCGTGGTGGTCTCGCTCGCGGTCGAAGAAGGTCAAACGGTCAACGCCAATCAGTCCACACCCACGCTATTGACCATTGCACAGTTGGACAAAGTCACCATCCGCGCGGAAATTTCGGAGGGTGATGTAACCAAAGTCAAAGTCGGTATGCCCGCGTATTTCACCATTTTGGGCGACACCGAGCAGCGTTATGAAACCACCCTGCGCGCGATTGACCCAGGTCCGACAACTTTGACCGACAATGCCAGCACCGCATCCTCGAGCGCATCTGCAATTTATTACTACGGCATGTTGGATGTGCCCAATGATGATGGTAAATTGCGCATCGCCATGACCACGCAGGTGTCGATCATCGCCAATGCGGCGAAAAACGCTTTGACCATTCCCTCCACCGCTTTGGGCAAGAAAAACAACGAGGGTAAATACCTTGTGAAAGTATTGGGCAAAGACAATAAAACCGAAGAACGTTGGGTGGAAGTGGGTTTGAACAACAACATCAATGCCGAAGTCAAATCGGGTCTGAGCGAAGGCGAGCAAGTCGTGGTCAGCCAATCGAGCAGTTCATCGGGCAACGCCAACAGCAGCAAATCCACACCCCGTATGCCACGCATGGGAATGTAAATGAACGACACTCAAACCAACAACACCAACGTCCTCATGGAAGTGCGCGGCTTGTACCGCGACTTTCCATCGGGTGACGATGTGGTCACGGTATTGAACGACATCAACTTGAAAATTCACGCGGGTGAGATGGTCGCCATCATGGGGCAATCGGGTTCGGGCAAGTCCACCTTGATGAATATTCTCGGTTGCTTGGACAAGCCCTCGCGCGGACAGTATTTTATCAACGGGCAAAACATCAGCACCTTAGAGCCCGATGAATTGGCGCGTTTGCGCCGTGAATACTTTGGATTTATTTTTCAGCGTTACCACCTATTGGGTGACTTGGACGCGACAGGCAATGTCGAAGTGCCAACGATTTACGCAGGTTACGCGCCTGACGTGCGCCGTGCACGCAGCGAGCAATTATTGGCGCGTTTGGGCTTGGCTGAACGCACGCACCACCGCCCCAATCAACTCTCAGGCGGGCAACAGCAGCGCGTGAGTATTGCCCGCGCTCTTGTCAATGGTGGCGAAGTCATCCTCGCCGATGAGCCGACAGGCGCGCTGGATTCGCAAAGCGGTTCTGAGGTCATGCAGATTTTGCGCGAACTGCATGCCGAAGGTCACACCGTCATCATCGTCACCCACGATGCCAATGTCGCCACCAACGCCAACCGCATCATCGAGTTGCGTGATGGCAAAGTGATTTCGGATAAAGCCGTTGCCTCAGACACGAGTATCCCTGCGGTTGCGCCCAATGATGCACCACGCACCCGACTTGAGATGACGCACGTTTCTGCGTGGCGCAGTACGTTTGACCGTTTTAAATCGGCGGCAACCATGGCATGGCGCGCCATGCTTGCGCACCGCATGCGCACTTTTCTCACCATGCTCGGCATCATCATCGGGATTGCTTCGGTGGTTTCGGTGGTCGCTTTGGGCGAAGGCTCGCAACGAAAAATCCTCAAAGACATCAGTTCCATGGGCACTAACACCGTCACAGTGTACCCAGGCACGGGCTGGGGCGACCGAACCGCCAGTAGAATTCGCACCCTCACCGCGCAAGATGCCGATGTACTGGCACAGCAAAATTACGTTGACAGCGTCACCCCAGGGGTGAACACATCGGTCACCGTGCGTTTGGGCAACAACGCCGTCAGTGCGCAAGTGCAAGGCGTGGGCGAGCAGTATTTCCAAGTCAAAGGCATGGAAATGGACTTGGGACAAAAGTTCGATAAGAAATCCGTGCAACAATACGCCCAAGAAGCGGTGATTGACCCGAACACACGCAACACCCTATTTGCCAACACCAACCCGATTGGACAGGTCATCATGCTGGGCAATGTGCCCGTGCGCATCATCGGCGTGAGCAAAGCGCAGACCTCTGCGTTTGGCAGCAGTGACAGCCTGAATATTTGGGTGCCTTACACCACGGTTTTAAGCCGTATGTTGGGACAAAATTATTTGCGCAGCATCACCGTGCGCGTGTCGGACAGCGTGACCAGCCAAGCCGCCGAAGACGGAATTACCAAAATTCTCACACAACGCCACGGCACGCAAGATTTTTACCTCTCCAACAGCGATACGATTCGCCAAACCATCGAATCAACCACGCAAACCATGACGCTATTGGTCTCGATGATTGCAGTGATTTCGCTCATCGTCGGTGGCATTGGCGTGATGAACATCATGCTCGTATCGGTGACCGAGCGCACCCAAGAAATCGGCGTGCGCATGGCGGTCGGTGCGCGGCAGTCCGACATCATGCAGCAATTTTTGATTGAAGCGGTGATGGTGTGTTTCATCGGCGGCATCTTGGGCATCGCATTGGCGTTGTCCATCGGCGCATTGTTTGACCGCGTGAGCAGTAATTTTTCGATGATATTTTCCGCCACATCCATCATCGCCGCATTTACCTGCTCGACTTTGATTGGCGTGTTGTTTGGCTTTTTACCTGCGAAAAATGCCGCAAAATTAGACCCTGTGGTGGCTTTGAGCCGAGAGTAATCCAACCGCACTTTGAAGATTGAATCCCTATGAAATCATTACACAAAAATGCACTGTCGATTGCCCTGTCCAGCCTCATCTTCACGGGTTGCGCCAGTATGGTGTCCACACAATCTGAAATGAATAAGGTGCAGATTCCCGAGCAATGGCAGACCATTAACACCGAACCCGCCTCAGCCTTTGCAAGCGATGGTCAATGGTGGACACAATTTGGCGATGCGCGTTTGTCCAATCTGATTGAAACCGCCTTGGACAAAAACAACAACCTGACCGCCGCAGGTTACAAACTGCGCCAAGCGCAACTCTCGGCAGGGTTGGCGCAAAACAACTTGTTTCCAACCATCTCTGCATCGGCCAGTGGCAACACATCACGTCCTTTGGATGCCAGCAACGCCAGCAGCACGCGCAGTTATAGTACGGGGGGGTCTGTGGCGTAT
>JAGNWC010000087.1 GCA_017986195.1 Hydromonas sp. | reverse complement strand
GCGTTTTCAGGCAGAATCGGTCAGCGCGTTGCAAGCAAAGGCGTGACGGTGATGGACGATGGTACGCTCGCAGGACGGCGCGGCTCGCTCAATATCGACGACGAGGGTTATCAAACGCAATGCACGACGCTGATTGAGGACGGCATTCTCAAAGGTTATATGCAGGATGCGATGAATGCACGCTTGATGAAGACCGCACGCACAGGCAACGGGCGGCGTGAGTCTTACGCGCACCTGCCGATGCCGCGTATGACCAATACCTATATGCTCGGCGGTCAGCACACGCCTGAGGAAATCATTGCTTCGGTGAAATATGGCATTTACGCGCCGAACTTTAGCGGCGGGCAGGTGGACATCACCAATGGTAAATTCGTGTTTTCCAGTTCTGAAGCCTATTTAATCGAAAATGGCAAAATCACTGCGCCGATTAAGGGCGCGACTTTGATTGGCAATGGCCCCGATGCTTTGACTAAAATTAAGATGATCGGCAATGACATGCAATTGGACTCGGGTGTGGGGACGTGCGGCAAAGACGGTCAAAGCGTGCCTGTGGGGGTTGGTCAACCGACTTTGCGCATTGATGGCTTGACTGTCGGTGGAGCGCAACTGTGAGTGGGAACGCAAGAACACCCAGCATATTCATTCCCACGCTGGAGTGAGGGAACGAGTGAAAACAATTATTTATCTAATTATTATTGATATGTGTGTTCAGTTGATAACACGGGTGATTTTTGATAGTCGGACGCTGTTGATATGGGGTAATTTATTGCATGGTTTTCTTACGATGGCATTTTTTTTGGGGTTTTGGATCAATGATCTTCGGTTGTTGCTATCAAGTGATATTCCAAGAGGGTCGCTCGGAACTCCTTCTTTATTCGTATTTTCGCCGCGAGCTGAATTAAGTCCTGCTACAAAAAATATTAGAATGAATGTTTTCAAATATTTAGGAGCGACTTTATTTCTTGTTGGGTATTCTTTTGTTTTTGGTATGGGGTAAACCCTTGATCCTCATTCGCGATAGCATTATACAGAGCAAATAAAACTAGAAAGACTAACAATGTTTCAACTGCCACGAATCTTATTTGACCAACTCCCCGCCAGTGGCGCGGCGTGTGGTACTTACACTGCAAAAATTGGTCATATGCACGTCAAAGGCAGTGAAGTGGTTGCCAGCAATGGCTTGGTCATCGTTGGGGAGGTGCTGTGAGTTTGAGTGGTTTTGAGGTGGCGGCGAAACAGCGCATTCGTGTGGTTTGGCTGGGTTTGTTGCTTTCAGGTGTGTTTTTGCTGTGGTGGTCAGAGTTCTCGAACTGGGGGCATCGTTTTGAGTTTTGGGTCAGTCGGCAGTTTTATGAGGTTGGCGCGGGTTTTCCCTTAAAAAACTCCGTATCGTTTGAGTTTTGGTGGCACAAATTCCCCAAATATGCGGTGTACGCTGTGCCAGTGTGGGCACTCATCAATATTGTCTATGGCGTATTCAAGCGCAAACAGTTTGATGCCGCGCACACAATCGAGTGGCAACGTTGGCTGGCAGTGTTGTTCGTGGGTTTGCTCATCCCATTGTTATTGTCGTCTTTAAAAAAACTCACCAATCAAGCCTGTCCGTGGAGTTTGGCTGAATTTGGTGGCACTTTACCCTATGTGCATCTATTGGATGCACGCCCGTGGACGGCGTACTCGCAAGCCTGCTGGCCAGCAGGTCACGCGGCGGTCGGCTTGTCTTTATTGGTGGTGACTTTTGTCGGTGGTTTTCCACGCACATTGTGGCAAAACACGGCTCAGTGGCAAAAACCACGTTCGGCATGGTTGTCCGCGCGGGCATTTGCTCTGTATGCCGTGGCGTTGTCCATGATTTTAGGATTTTCCCAAGTGATGCGCGGTGCGCATTTCATTTCGCATCAATTTTGGTCTTTATGGATTGTGTTGGTATTTTTGATGCTCTGTGTGCATTTGGGGCTGATTAAAACCCGTTGGTGGACGTTAGATCATGCAAATAAATAAACAATGGCTCAGCGATTTGCTCAATGATGCGCACAGTCTTGGCGCAAGCGATATTCATCTGTCGCCAAATAAACCGCCGATTTTTCGCATCGCAGGGCAGTTGTGTTCAATGAATCATTTTGAAAATATCTCATCAGAGAGCATACAAACATGGTTTACAGACCAATTGCCGCAACAGCACATTCAAGAAAATCAACAGGTTAATTTTGCCTTTAACCACTTTGACACAGAGCAGCGTGTGCGTGTGACCGTCTATCAAACCACAAGCGGTACTTCTTTGGCTTTGCGTCTGCTCTTTAAATTACCACCCACGCCAGAGGCATTGAGGCAACCGAAATTTTTGAGCCAACTCTCGCCGTTTGCCAAAGGTTTGGTTTTGGTCACAGGACCCACGGGCAGTGGTAAATCGACGACGCTTGCCAGTTGGCTCAATGCCGCTCAAATGCAACATCCCGCACACTTCGTGACGATTGAAGATCCGATTGAGTATGAATTTCCTCAAGGTCAGGGTTTGGTACATCAGTGTGAATTGGGGGCGCATTTTACCAATCACGAAAGTGCTTTGAGCGATGTGTTGCGCCGCGACCCCGATGTCATATTGCTCGGTGAATTGCGTGATTTGGCAAGTATTGAATTGGCACTGCGTTTCGCGGAAACGGGGCATTTGGTCTTGGCAACCTTGCACAGCGCGAATGCCACCGATGCGATTTTGCGCGTGGTGGATGTGTTTCCCTCGACCAGTCGTGATTTTGTGCGTCATGTGTTGTCCAATGTATTGCTCGGCGTGGTCGCACAACGTTTACTGACTTGCAATACGCCGACAGCCCATCAAGGGCGGATTGCCAACTATGAAGTGCTGACCAATACCTCAGCAGTGAAAAACCTCATCAAAGAGCAAAAAGAAGCCCAGTTGTCCTCAGTGATGCAAACCAGTGCCACGCACCACATGATGACTTTTGAACAACATCAACAGGAATTGATCAGTTCGGGCTTATTGCCACGATAAGTCAGTATGGATTACTCAACCAAGGACGAATTCCACATGAGCGCGCACACATTGTCTGATTTTACGGTTAAAAATAATTTGCAACAAAATATCGCGCTCTCGCAGTATGCGGGTAGAGTGGTTTTGGCAGTCAACACCGCCAGCGCGTGCCGATTCACGCCGCAGTATGCACAACTGCAACAATTGCACGAGCGTTATTCAGCGCGGGGCTTGCAGGTTTTGGCGTTTCCCTGTAATCAATTTTTACAGCAAGAGCAGGGCGACAATGCTGAGATTCAAACTTTTTGCGAACGTTTTTCGGTGGACTTCCCCATCATGAACAAAATCGAAGTCAATGGCGCACACGCCGATCCATTTTGGCAATGGCTGCGGCGCAGCGCACCTGGGGTCTTGGGCAGCACCCGCATCAAGTGGAATTTCACTAAATTTTTAATTGCGCGCGATGGGCAAACGGTGCAACGTTTCGCGCCCGTCACTTCGCCTTTGGACATAGCAGGTTCAATTGAGGCATTGCTCAAATCGTGAGATAATGCGTAGAATTTTTCAACCCTGAAAGCACACACAATGAGTGATATTTCACAAGACACGCACCACAGCGCGGGTAAGCAAGCGATGACGGGCTTGGCACTTGCCGCGCTGGGTATTGTATTTGGTGACATTGGTACCAGTCCGCTGTACGCGATGAAAGAATCGATGGGCGAGCACTACAAACTCGCACATGATTTACCCACGATCATGGGGATTTTATCCCTTATTTTTTGGGCGGCGATTTTGGTGGTATCGGTTAAATACGTCACTTTCATCATGCGTGCGGACAACAAAGGTGAGGGCGGTATTTTGGCACTCATGGCACTGACCCTGCGCGGTAAAGAAGGCAATCCAAAGTATCGTTGGGTGCTGATTGTCGGAATTTTGGGCGCATCTTTGTTCTATGGTGACTCGGTGATTACCCCTGCGATTTCGATTTTGTCGGCAGTGGAAGGCTTGGAGGTGGTTGCGCCCTCGTCCAAAGAGTGGATTATTCCAATTTCCTTAGTGATTATCACGGGTCTATTTATGTTGCAAAAACATGGCACGTCACTGATTGGTAAGTTTTTTGGACCCATTTGTGTGCTGTGGTTCGCTTCATTGGGTGTGTTTGGCTTGATACAAATTGTCCAACATCCAATGATTTTACAAGCGTTAAGCCCGCATTACGCCGTACAGTTTTTTATTGACAATCAGCTTAAAGCACTCTTGGTCATGGGCTCGGTCTTCCTCGCGGTCACAGGTGGCGAGGCTTTGTACGCGGATATGGGACACTTTGGGCGTAAACCCATCATGCTTGCGTGGTATGGTTTGATATTGCCCTCATTGATGCTCAATTACTTTGGTCAAGGTGCGTTTTTACTCGGTCATCCTGAAGGCGCGGCCAACCCATTCTATTTAATGCTGCCCACTTGGGCGACTGCACCGATGGTGGTTTTAGCCACTTTGGCAACCATTATTGCATCGCAAGCAGTGATTTCGGGGGCATTTTCACTGACCAGTGCCGCGATACAATTGGGCTATTGTCCACGTTTGCGCATTGTCCACACCAATGCACACGAACGCGGACAAATCTATATACCGTTCATCAACTGGCTGCTGTTTGGGTTGGTTGTATTTGCCGTGTTGTTCTTTAAAACCTCGACCAACTTGGCATCCGCCTATGGCATTGCCGTGACCACCACGATGTTGATTGACGATATATTGCTGCTCGTGGTCATGTTGACCATATGGAAATGGTCAAAACCTGCGGCGTTCGGTTTGTTTTTTGCGCTCTTGGCTTTGGACTTGATGTTTTGGGGGGCAAATGTGGTCAAATTCGTCGATGGCGGTTGGTTCCCAGCCCTGTTGGGTTTGATTATATTCACGGTTTTGATGACTTGGAAACGCGGCAAAGAACTGGTTTATCAACGCACTGAAGGCATTAATCTGCCATTAGAACCATTCATGCAAAGCCTGATTACGCATCCACCACAACGCGTTGAGGGTACGGCAATTTTTATGCACGCCAATCTCTCGGCAGTGCCCAATTCACTGCTGCACAACCTCAAACACAACCGAGTATTGCACGAACGCGTGGTGTTTTTGAGCATTAAAACCGAAGACATCCCTTTTGTGAACGAGGATGAAAAACTCGATATTCGTGAAATTGCTCAGAATATTTATGTGGTTCACGGCTTTTTTGGTTTCAAAGAAGAACCCAGTATCGAAGACATGCTCTCGCGTTGTGCTAAAGCGGGTCTAAAAATGGAAATGATGGACACATCGTTCTTCTTGAACCGCGAAACTGTGATTCCAAGCAATTTTCCGGGTATGGCACTGTGGCGTGAAAAACTGTTTGCACTGATGATGCGCAACTCATTGCGCGTGACCGACCACTTTAAAATTCCACCGAATCGCGTGGTCGAAATGGGCACGCAGATTGAGATTTAATCAGGTCTGATGAGTCAAACAAGTTTAAGGGAGTGAGGGAGCGGTTCGCTCCCTCATTTTTTATCACAATAAAATATACATGCTGTGAGAAGTATTGTGTCGTGCAGAAAACACCGACAACCGTGGCTAAAACCCGCCGTGGCTATGGTGCATTTAGGCGGCATGGTTTACAATACGCGTTTGCAAACACGGCGTTGCCGTGCATGAATATCTCGTTTACTAAAA
>JAGNWC010000015.1 GCA_017986195.1 Hydromonas sp. | reverse complement strand
GCCGTGTCGGTTTGGGTTTCACAGGTTTGGGCGACGCGCTCATCATGATGAAACTCAAATACAATTCGGAGCAAGGTCGCGCGATGGCGAGCAAAATCACCGAAGCCATGCGCGATGCTGCCTACAATGCTTCGGTGGATTTGGCGATTGAAAAAGCCCCATTCCCATTGTTTGATGCGGATAAATATTTGGCAGAACCGCACTGCGCCAGCCGACTGCCCGAAGCCATCAAAGCGCGCATCCGTATTCACGGCATTCGCAATTCACACCTGTTGTCAATCGCGCCCACTGGCACAATTTCACTGGCGTTTGCTGACAATGCCTCCAATGGCATTGAGCCACCATTCAGTTGGTTCTACACGCGTAAAAAACGCATGACCGATGGCTCGCACAAAGAATACTTGGTTGAAGACCACGCCTACCGTGTTTATCGCATGATGGGGCATGATGTGAGCAACCTGCCTGATTACTTCGTATCGGCCTTGGAGATGAGTGCGAACGATCACATGCTGATGTGTACTGCGGTCGGTCCGTTTGTCGATACCGCGATTTCAAAAACCGTCAACGTGCCAGTGGACTATCCATTTGCCGAATTTGAAAACCTCTATATGGCGGCGTGGAAAGCGGGTTTAAAAGGCATCACCACCTATCGTCCGAACTCGGTATTGGGATCGGTACTCTCGGTCGAGCCGTCCAAAGAAACCCCACAAGATTTATCGGGCACATCTGAGAACGATACCGAACGACGCATCAGCCTGAAAAGCGCGCCCACGCCCGCATTGGCGAGTCTGCGCTACCCAAGCCGTCCGAAAATGAAAGGTGGCAATCCATCGTGGACATATATGGTCGAACACGCCCAAGACGATTTCGCGGTCTTCGTCGGTCACTTGCAAGATGAGGCCCATCCATTTGAATGCTGGGTCAATGGCAACCATCCGCGTGGATTGGGCGCAGTGGCAAAAACCCTATCGATGGACATGCGTTGCGAAGACACCGCATGGTTGGCGATGAAACTCGAATCTTTGGCAAAAACCTTGGGTGAGCAACACTACACCGTCGAATTGGACAACGAAACCGTCGCCACCGCCAGCAGTGCGGGCGCGATTTTGGCGAAAGTGTTGCGCCACCGCATTGGCGATATTCCAACCCCTGAAGTGCCAGAACCCACGCCTGTATTGGACGCGATGTTTGCACGCAAAGAACCCAAATCGGGTCCCGATGGCACCATCAGTTGGTCGGTGGATGTCATCAATCCACAGACAGGCGATGACTTTGTATTGTTTATCAAAGAATTGGTGTTGCCCAACGGCGCACGTCGTCCCTACTCAATGTGGCTCGCAGGCACATATCCACGCGAGTTGGATGGTCTATGCAAAATGCTCTCGCACGACATGCGCGTGATTGACCCCGCTTGGATTGGCATGAAATTACGCAAATTGCTCAACTACGCTGAACCACAAGGCGACTTTTTTGCACGTCTGCCCAACAGTGAAAAATCACAAAGTTGGCCTTCAACGGTCGCGTACTTGGCACGTTTGGCAATCCACCGCTACGCCATGCTCAGCATCCTCACCGACGAAGGTTATCCGATTGAAAACATGGGTGTGATGATGCCTGAGCAAGGGGACTTGTTCATTGAAGAAACCCCTGCAAAAATCGCGCCGATTGCAGGCAAACTCTGTCCTGAGTGCGCCAGCCACACGGTGATTAAAAAAGATGGTTGTGAATTCTGCACCAACTGCGGTCATGTCGGCGCGTGTGGGTAAAACATATTGAGCCCAGATAAAAGACCATCAAATTCGATGGTCTTTTTTCACTTTATCTTGAAATAGCTATCAATGCCGCATCAAATGAGCTTCTTCACGAATGATGCACAGCATCTCTTCGTCTGCCATACGATAAGCGTTTTTCACCATTTCCAATAATTGTCGCACCTCGTCACTGTCGGGCTCTGGAAATTCGGTTTGGTATTCACACAACAATACCAATCCCTGCTCAGCATGGTTTTGAATTTCATAACGCAGTCGCCCCTGCGGTGCGTGCTCATTCGCCACTGTGGTAAACTGTACGCTACGCGCATACACCAATTTAACCTCATCACAAATCTCGTGTTCACCAAAATATAAAACCCGCTCAAAAGTTTCATCATCGACTTGTGACACATGTGCACGCTCTAAGCCAACCGTAAAGCGCATCGGTTCCATGACGCGCAACAGTAAACCCGTCCACAACTGTTCAGCAGTCAAATGATTGACTTGCGGTGAATTGACGATGATGGGATAACTCAACTGCAGCATAGGGATGTCCTCTGACAAATGACGCGGGCTTTACAAAACTTTACACAACCCACACATTTACTAAATGGTGGGAGTCTATTATACCCTCACACACGCAACCACGAGCATGATGCCAACGTGTGATTGGAATTCATTATTTTTTAAGGAGTTGATATGAAACGTAGCATATTAATTGCATCACTCATCGCCGCGAGTGCGGTTTTAGTAGCCTGTGGCAGCATGGGCGATAAAAACAGTTTCCGTGGTGACAAGGGGCAACAGGGCAAGTTTAAAGCCGCCAGACAAGCCTCACTCGCAGCCTGCAAAGGCAAAGCCGAAGGAGACAAAGTGACGGTCAAAGGGATGAACGGTGAGAATGTCACCGCATTGTGTATGGAAATGCCTCAAGGTCGAAATAAAGATATGGCAGGCAAACTCCATGCGGTACCTGAGCAAATGATAGAGCGTTTCAAAGCCGCTAAAGCCGCATGTACAGGGAAGTCCGAAGGCGACAGCGTACAATTAACGGGCAAAGGCACGGACTCAATCGCAGCCACCTGTGTCAAACGCGACAATGAATTGGTCGCACGCCCCAATCGCATGAATAATCAATCAATGCATCGCATGATGCGCCCAACCAAAGACGCAGTGCAAAAGTAAACCCTCTTTATTCTCTCAAAAAAACCCCGAACGTTCATGGTTCGGGGTTTTTGTTTGTCATCAATCTTCTCAGATTATTTATTCAGGGGGCGGTGAGTAGCGATAGCCCATGCCATATACCGATTGCACCACGTCCACATCGGGCAACACCAGCGCGATTTTTTTACGTAGGTTTTTAATATGACTGTCCACAGCACGATCAAACACGTCTAAATTATCGTGATATGCCTGCGCAATCAGTTGGTCGCGCGAGAACACGCGCTCTGGCTGTGCCAACAGGGTATTGAACAGGCGCAATTCAGTCGGGGTTAAATCCAATTTTTGCTCGCCATAACGAATCACTTGCGCCGCCGCATCAAATACAAATGCAGATTGACTGGTAGGTCCACCCACTCGCCGACGCAACAGTGCTTTCACACGCGCCACCATTTCTTTAGGGCTAAAGGGTTTGCACAGATAATCATCCGCACCATTTTCAAAACCAATCAGTCGATCCATTTCCTCGACTTTAGCGGTAATCATCATAATCGGCACATCCGAAAACTCACGAATTTCTTGACACAACGCCACGCCGTCCCGACCTTTTTTATCAGGAATCATGATGTCCAACAGCACCAAATCGGGTTTTTGAATTTTAACCGCCTCAATCACCGCGTCGCCTTTGTCATGCCAATGCACCAAGTAACCTGCGTTTTGTAAATATGCCTGCTGCACCTGCGCAATCATGGCTTCGTCTTCTACCAATAAAATTTGGCTTTTGCGTTCAAACGTTTCCATCTGTTGCTCCTTTTTTAGCGTTGGTTAAATCTCACCATTCATCGTTATTTATGATGTGAGTACTGTTGCTTTTTTTGACTTTTTGGCTGGTTTTTCATGCACTGAGTCCAACTGCAATGGTAACTCAATGTTCACCTGCAAACCACCCAAATCCGAATGTGCCACCGTGATATTGCCTTGATGGGCAGCGATGATTCCTTGGCTAATTGCCAAACCCAAACCAGAACCGCCCGAGGCTCGATTGCGCGAGCCATCCACTCGATAAAACCGCTCAAACAAATGTGGCAATGACGTGGCAGGCACACTTGGAGCACTGTCTTTGACACAAATTACAATGCCTGCTGCCCCTTTCGTCACGCTCACCACCACCCGTCCAGGGGCATCGGTATAACGCAAAGAGTTGACCAAAATATTGCGCATGACCTGTTGCAAGCGTTGTTCATCACCCTGAATCACCACTGGCTGTGCCATCGGTAAAAAACTTAGGTTTAAATTCGCCTGTTCGAAGGCAGGCTTGTGGCTGTCAACCACGCCAGTCAGCCATTGATTGACCTCAATCGACTCAAGATGTAAATCCCACTGCCCAGAAGTTGCACGCGCCATGAGTTGCAAATCGTTCACCAGTACCGTTAAATCTTCAATGCATTTGATGCTGCGCTGCCATTCTTCATCCGTGTTCGGCACAATACCATCGCGCATCGCTTCAGTGCGCATTCTCAGTACTGTCAAAGGCGTCCTTAATTCATGCGAAGTGTCTGCCACCCACTGACGACGCGCCGACTCCTGAGCCTCTAACTGCGCAGTCATGCGGTTAAAATGCGTGGCAATGTCGCCAATCTCATTGCCTTGTTCTGCATTTAAGCGTGTACTGAGCTGTCCTGCAGCGACCGCGCGAAATCCTGTTTGTAAATCGGCAATCGGTCGTCGAAAGTGCATGGACAAGCTCCACGCAATAAGGGCTGATAATGCCGCCGCAATTGCCAACATCAGTAGCGAGACTTTAAGCTGCTCATCCATAAATGTGCGGGCTAAGTTATCATAGGTTGCCCCATCGCGACTGACCAACCAATACGCAATGATTTGTCTTTGCTGATTGCGTATGGGCTCAAACCGCGCATTTTGCGCATCGACTGTTTCGCCCGCCAAAAACATTCCGCGCGCATCCAACAATGCCACACCCCGCGCATAAATTGGGATGGGATTCGCAGATTTTTCCACATTCACCGCTCGATTTTGCAACATAATGCTGACCGATGAGGCAATCGCTTTATCCTCACGCGCAACCACTTCTGGATTACGATTCTGAAGGGGTACATCCGATCCACGTGCAGCGAATTGTTCACGACGCACCGCCTCAATCGAGGTGAGCAAGTCCGCCCATGCACCTGACTTACGCAGCACATTCAAACCACCGTCTTGGTTGTACATGTGCACCAAAACCGACTCCACCTTGCCCAAACGTTTGAGCTTGGCGTTGGTGACATACTCGTCAAAGCCTTCGCGCACTTCATGGTGCATCACGCCCGCAGTGAGCAACACCAAGATTACCCCGATGGAGAAAAATGCCAAAAAGAATTTTTTCTGTAAAGAAAAACGCATGGAATCTCAACGCTATAAGCCAATATTTAATGGGTCATTGTAAGCCGAAAAATAGCACAAAGCGTGTAGGCATGCGACAAACGCTCACAAATCAAACCTTGCCATTGGCGAGGTTTGATTTGCTTGATTCATGTTTGTTTAGATGAGTTAGACCAATACACGCTCAATACCGCCGTTGTTGGCAGTGCGGACATAATCTGCCATCCAATTTTCGCCCAAAAGATGTTTGGCCATTTCAACCACGATGTAGTCAGGCTCGGCCTCGATGTCGTTGCGATAGCGGTGCAAACCTTGCAAACACGCGGGACATGAAGTCAACACCTTGACTTCACCTGTGAAGCCATCGGCACGAATCGCATCTGCGCCTGCGCGCATTTCTTGTTCTTTGCGAAAACGCACTTGCGTGGCAATATCAGGACGACTGATGGCAAAAGTCCCCGATTCACCACAACATCTGTCATTTAGTGGCACATCCACTGCCATCAATTCACTCACCACTTTGAGTGGGTTGTGGGTTTTCATCGGGCTGTGGCAAGGGTCATGATACATATAGCGCACACCTTGCGCACCATCCAATTGAATGCCTTTTTCCAACAAATACTCATGAATGTCGAGTAGGCGCGCATTCGGAAATATTTGCTCAAATTGATATTTCTGCAACTGATCCATACACGTCCCACAGGATACAATCACCGTGCTGATGTCAAGGTAGTTCAAAGTGTTTGCCATCCGATGAAACAATATTCGGTTATCCGTGGTGATTTGATCGGCTTTGTCATTGTTACCCGTGGCTGCCTGTGGATAACCACAGCACAGATAACCAGGTGGCAAAATCGTTTGTACGCCCGCATGATAGAGCATGGCTTGGGTCGCTAAACCGACTTGCGAGAACAACCGCTCCGAGCCACACCCAGGGAAGTAAAACACCGCTTCGGTATCAGACGTGGTGGTCGTTGGATTGCGGATAATCGGCACATATTTTGAGTCCTCGACATCCAACAATGCGCGCGCAGTCTTTTTCGGTAAATTCCCAGGCATGGGTTTATTGATGAAATGAATCACTTGCTCACGAATCGGCGCACGTCCAATTGATGAGGCAGGCGCGCTAGTTTGCGCGCGGGTGATGTGCATGGTTTTTGCAATATTGTGCGCCCAGTTTTGTACCTTACCACCCCACTCAAGTACGACTTTTTTATACATCCGAATGCTCGATGGGTCGCGCATATTCAGATAGGTCATCGCCAGTTTTGTGCCCACGTTCGGGGTTTTTTTATCCATTTTGCGCAATAAATTGCGCATGGCAATGGTCACATCACCAAAGTCAATATTCACAGGACAAGGGTTTTCACAGCGATGGCACACCGTGCAGTGGTCAGCGACATCCTCAAACTCGCCCCAATGGGCAATTGAGATGCCGCGACGGGTTTGTTCCTCATACAAAAAAGCTTCAATTAGTAAAGAGGTTGCCAAAATTTTATTGCGTGGCGAGTAGAGTAAATTCGCCACAGGCACATGGGTGCTACACACAGGTTTACACTTGCCACAGCGCAAACAATCTTTGACACTATCGGCAATCGCGCCAATATCAGACTGCTGCATAATCAAAGATTCCACGCCCATCAAACCAAATGATGGCGTATAAGCGTTGCGTAAATCCGCCCCCACCATGAGTTTGCCACGGTTGAAGTTGCCGTTCGGGTCAATTTTATTTTTGTACGCGCGAAATGGCGCGAGCTCATCTTCAGTCAAAAACTCCAGTTTGGTAATCCCAATGCCATGCTCACCCGAAATCACGCCATCCAAATCGCGAGCAATCTGCATGATGCGCGCGACCGCTTCATTTGCTTCGTGCAGCATCTCGTAATCATCTGAATTCACGGGAATATTGGTGTGCACATTGCCGTCACCCGCGTGCATGTGCAGAGCGACGAACACCCGTGAACGCAAGGCTTTTTTATGGACCTCGCTGAGTTCATCTAAAATTTTGGTGAATGAAAGCCCCGTGAAAATTCGCCGTAACTCTGGACGAACTTCGCGTTTGTATGAAAATCGTATCGTGCGGTCTTGAATCACATCAAACAATCTCACATCGGGATGTGTCTTCAAACGGGTTTGCAACAACTCACGCGTATTGGCATCAACCATCGTTGCCACGGTGTCAAAAATCTCTGTCAAGGGCGCGTCCAAATACGCCATCCAATACTGCCAACGCGACTTCACACGGGCAAGCATGATTCGCGCATCGTCCACGCGGTTGCCAAGAATCTGAAGTTTGGACAAATCACCATTGCCAATCTCTTCATTTTTGACAATCGGCAAATCACCCGCGAGATAGGCATCCAAACTCGCCAAAATTTTAAACTTATTTTTGGTGGATAGTTCAATATTGATGCGTTCAATCGCATCGGTGTACTCGCCCATGCGCGGCAATGGAATGACCACGTCTTCATTGACTTTGAACGCATTGGTGTGGCGCGAAATCGCTGCCGTGCGTGCGCGATCAAGCCAGAATTTTTTGCGCGCTTCCGCGCTCACCGCGACAAAACCCTCGCCCGTGCGCGTGTTCGCCATGCGCACGACCTCAGAAGCCGCTTGCGCCACCGCGTGTTCATCGTCGCCAACGATGTCACCAAACAACGCCATTTTTGGCAATTCGCCACGGCGGCTTTTGGTTTCATAACCGACCGCACGCAAATACCGCTCGTCCAAATGCTCCAAACCTGCCAAGCGCGTGCCGTTGGTTTTCTCAGTTTGTTTGAGATAATCGGTGATTTCGACAATGCTCGGAATCGACTCGCGTGCCTGTCCAAAAAATTCCAAACACACGGTGCGGGTGAATTTGGGCATACGATGAAGCACCCAACGCGCACTGGTAATCAGACCATCCGTACCTTCTTTTTGCACCCCTGGCAAACCTGATAAGAATTTATCGGTGACATCTTTACCCAGACCCACCTTGCGGAATGTTTGCCCTGCTATGGTTAAAATTTCACGACCAATTTCTTTTTGACGGTCGGGAGAAAAACGCACCAATTCAAAAGTCGCCACGTCGGCATCGTGAATTTTGCTCATATTGTGATCAAGACGCGTGACTTCTAACCAATTACCATCAACGTCCACCATCGTCCAACTGGCTAGATTGTCCAAAGCCGTGCCCCACAAAACCGCTTTTTTCCCACCCGCATTCATTGCCACATTGCCACCGATGCAGGACGCATCGGCACTGGTTGGATCCACAGCAAACACCAAACCCGCGCGCTCAGCCGCCTCAGCGACACGACGCGTGACTGCGCCCGCACCTGTGACGATGGTATCAACCTCGTGGTCCATCAATTGACCGCGCCATTTTTCAACTTCACCAATATGGACTAATTTCTCAGTATTCATCACCACCGAGCGCGCATCCAAAGGCACCGCGCCACCCGTGTAACCCGTACCGCCCCCACGAGGAATAATCGTCAAGCCCAATTCAATTGAGGCTTTGACCAAGCCCGCCATCTCGGCTTCGGTATCGGGCGTGAGCACCACAAACGGATATTCCACACGCCAATCGGTTGCATCGGTGACGTGCGATACGCGTGACAAGCCGTCAAATTTGATATTGCCTTTAGCGGTGTGTTTGCCAAATTTCGTGCGTACTGCGGTGCGCAATCGCGCCATTTCATCGAATTGCTGAGCAAAATACACCACGGCATCCTGCGCTTTGCGCATCAAGGCTTGAACTTTCTCGGCACGCTGATTGCTCTCTTCATCCGTATTGACCGACAAATCTGCGACGCGGCGTTTCTCAATTTCATGCAAGCGATGTTTCAAAGCTTCGACCAAAGCCGCGCGACGCTTGGGATTATTGAGTAAATCATCCTGCAAATACGGGTTGCGGTTGACCACCCAAATATCACCCAAAATCTCGTACAACATTCGTGCAGAACGCCCTGTCCTTCGCTCTACACGAAGTTCGGACAACAACGCCCAAGCCTCATCGCCAAGCAAGCGAATAATAATTTCGCGATCAGAAAATGAGGTATAGTTGTAAGGGATTTCACGCAGACGTGACGGAACTGAAGCCACCGTGTTGGGTACAGCATTCAAAAAATTAGTTTCAATGGGTGCGTTCATAAGTATTTTTCCTGCGACACAAGACGTGGGCTTGCATCAATATCAACACGTCATTTTACCCGATTTCATCACTCTTGCCCGTGCTGAATGATTTATGCTCGGATGCGTTGTTTTTAATACGGTCATTGATGCGCGTTTACATCACTCCTACATATTTAATACACGACATTTCAGTAAATAGTGATAGAATTGAAATATCCGACCAATACGCTTAGGTATCAGACGCGTGGCGGAGTTTTCATCCGAACAAATTTATTTTTTTGCTGTTAAACAAGGAGATTTTATGCGTACCTCTGCTTCTTTACGTTTGCTCGCTATGGGTTTGACCGTTGCGGGCGTTTCATTATTAACCGCATGTGGCGGTGATGCACCTGCGCCAACCGCAACTGCGCCCACAACCCCCGCCGCCGCACCTGCACCTGCTGCTCCAGAACCAGCTGCTCCTGCAGCCACTACTGCTGCGGCCGATCCCCACAAAATCATGACCGAATTGGGGTGTGCGGCCTGTCACAAAACCGATGCCAAATTGGTGGGCCCTTCCTACCAAGATGTGGCTAAAAAATATGCAACACAAAAAGATGCCAAGGCCTACTTGGCTAATAAAATCATGGAAGGTGGCTCTGGTGTTTGGGGTCCTGTCGCCATGACACCCAACAAAAACAACCCAGCCGTGACTCCAGAAAAAGTGGATATCATGGTCGATTGGATTTTGGCTGGCGCGAAATAATCGTTGGGCTTGTTCCAAAAAAATGCGACACACCCGTGTCGCATTTTTTATGCGCAGGTTTGTTGTGTCAATTGAGCGCGCATTTGTTTGCGTATCATTCCTTCGCGTTGGCGTTTGGCTTGTTCCTCGTTTTCGATAATCAACTCTGGAACGACTTGCGGCACGCCATCCGCCATAGCCACCATGGTGAAGTAACAACTGTTGGTATGGCGCACACAGCGATTTTGAATGTCTTCTGCCACGACCTTGATGCCTACTTCCATTGAGGTGCGCCCAACGTAATTGACCGATGCCAAAAATGTGACCATCTCGCCCACTTTGATGGGTTCTTTAAACAGCACCTGATCCACAGAGAGGGTCACCACATAGCAGCCCGCGTAACGACTGGCACACGCATAAGCCACTTGATCCAATAATTTAAGCAATTCACCGCCATGCACATTACCCGAAAAGTTGGCTCTATCGGGTGTCATTAACACCGACATGATGAGTTCACGCGAGTTAAACGTACTGGGTGAAGGTTGAACGTGCTCCATAATGATTTTAACTTTGCCTTATTTTTGTTCAGGATACTGACTGACTATGCCGTCAAGCATGTCTAACAATACCTGTTTGATTTGCGCTTGCGTACCGCCCATCAACACAGCATCATCCACCGCGTCTTGCGTCAATGCGCGCAACTCTTCAATATTTTCGTTGAGCACCTTGATTTTCTCGACACAAGCAAGCACCGAGCCATCGGGTTTGAGCCATGTGGGCGGAAGGAGTTTTTGAGACATATCAATAGTTATTTGGGTTATTGCGCGAACGTTTAATGTGCTGTATTTCTTCCAAACGCTTGGGTGGATAGGTCTCCCAGCGTGTACACGCGGGGCATTGCCAATAATAATGCGCCGCCTCAAACCCACAATGTGTACAGCGATAGCGTGAGAGTTGTTTGACTTGATTTTGTATCAAACCGCGTATCAATGCGGCTTTGGCTCGCTCGTCCTCAGTGCCCACTTCCTCTTCTTTGATGCGTGCGTTGAGCAACTGATTCAAAGCATTGAGCGACGGGTGTCGTGTGAACAATTGATCCAATCGAGACAATGACTGTGTGCCATCACCGTATTGATTTTGCGCTATCAACCATGCATCCAAGACATCAATCGAACCTGTATCCAAAGCCTGTTGGTATAGATATTCAACACCCTCAGCACTGCGATTGAGCCCGGCATAGGATTTCATCATGTCGTTGACCAGTAAAGGAATCGCCTCTGATTGCGCCTGCGCCAAACCTTGCCACACACCCAACGCTTCAGCATGACGCTGCTGTTGGGCGTACCATTGTCCTCTCAATGATTGAGCACGAATGGAGTTGGGACGCTCACTCAATGCCGCCTGAATTTCAGTTTCGGCCACCGCCCAGTCTTGGCGGCGCATGGCCTCAAGTGCCAATTCACAGTGAAAATGCACCAGCGACAGACTGAGCATCAATGCTTGCGAATTGTGTTTATCTACAATAGGGACGTTGCTCACTTGCACCAACTCTGGTTGCATGCCATCTTTCAACGCTTGCACCATGGATATGGCTTGTTGCCATTCTTGTTGTGATTGATAAATGTGTATCAACTGCTGGCGCGCCTCAACTTCGTGTGGCGTACCAATCAATTGAATGAAACATTGCTCAGCGCGGTCAAACAAACCACCACTCAAAAATGCATTGCCCAATTTAAATGTCGCACTCAAACGAGGTGCTTCCGACAAGTCAGGGCGGTCAATCAAACTTTGATACACACGGATACCGCGCTCAACTTCACCACGCTGCGTAAACAGATGTCCGAGCGCGAAATACAAATCAACCGTGCCCGTGTCCACACGCGTCACGTCAATCAGTGCTTCAATCGCCTTGTCGGGCTCTTGATCCAATAAATGATTGAGTCCTTGAAAATAGGATTTTGGCAGTTTTTTAGACTCTTGCGCACGCTTGCGACTGTCCCACTGCGCCGCTAACCAACCCAACGCGAAAAACAAAGGTAAAACCAATAACCACTCTATTTCAAATTCCATATCAACAACTCTTTACATAGTGAATGGAGGCAAATCGGTCATGGACTCAACTGTTTGAGTTTGCTGTTTGGTGGTATTTCCCAACAGCTTTTCTTGTCGCGCCAAAACCAATTTGTTTTGTTCGTTTTCTTTGCGCAATTTACGCGCATCCCACTTTAGCCCCCAGTATTTAGGTAGTAAAATCAAAAGCCCCAAAATCACACCGAACGCAAAAAACACCAGCAACAACACAATCAACGGTATAGAAAGTTGCAAGCCGTCCATAAGGCTAAACACCACGGTCTGGTTGTTTTGCAATGCCAACCACACCAAAATTAAAAGCACGATGATGCGCACCATCCAAGTAATGATTTTCATAGTAACCTCTGTTGTATTTTAATTTGGCTATTGTAGCCATTTATGCGCGGGGTTGCCTGTGTTTTCACCCATCTTGCGCACATTAAAAAAACCAGCGTCGCGCTGGTTTTTTTAATGTCTACTGCCTACATCTTACAATCGCGCAAAATTACTTTTGCTGATCCACGCGTTCACGCATGTCTTTACCTGCTTTAAAGTGCGGTACTTTTTTAGAAGGTACTGTCACTTGATCGCCTGTTTTGGGATTGCGTCCAATGCGCTCTGGTCGCTGGTTTACCGTGAAACTACCAAAGCCACGAATCTCCACACGTTGCCCCACCGTTAAGGTGTGGGAAATCGCAGTCAGTATCGCGCTGGCGGCCATTTCAGCATCGCGCGCAACCAATTGCGGAAAACGCGCTGCGAGATTATTAATCAATTCAGATTTGGTCATGGGGTATTTTCAAGTAAACATTCAAACACGAAACACATTCAATCAAAAGGGATTACCCGCAGATGCGAGTAATCCCATTGTTTGATTATTGTTGTTCCAATTTGGCTTTTAACAAAGCACCCAAATTGGTTGTGCCCGATGCCGCCGCACCTGAATCTTCCGCAATGTTTTTCAACGCTGCTTGAGTCTCGGCTTGGTCTTTCGACTTGATAGACAATTGGATAGAACGATTTTTACGATCGACCGATACAATCACGGCTTCCACTGCATCGCCTTCTTTGAAGTGTGTACCTGCATCTTCAACGCGGTCGTTAGAGATTTCTGATGCGCGCAAATAGCCCTCAACATCATCGCCCAAAGTCACCACCACGCCTTTTGGCTCAACTGACTTGACCACACCTTTAACCAATGAGCCTTTGTCATTGATGGTGGTGAAGTTCATGAATGGATCGCCTTCGAGTTGTTTGATACCCAAAGAAATGCGCTCTTTGTCCACGTCAATCGACAAAATAACCGCTTCGACTTCTTGACCTTTTTTGTAATTGCGCAAAGCCGCTTCTGGGGCTTCGTGCCAAGACAAATCAGACATGTGTACCAAACCATCGATGCCGCCATCCATACCAACGAATACACCGAAATCAGTAATCGAACGAATCGCGCCCGTTACTTTGTCGCCTTTTTTGAAGTTCGCTTCAAAGTCATCCCAAGGATTGGCTTTACATTGTTTCATGCCCAATGAAATGCGGCGTTTTGATTCGTCGATTTCGAGAATCATCACTTCCACTTCATCACCCAAAGTCACGAGTTTCTTCGGATCAACGTTTTTGTTCGTCCAGTCCATTTCAGAGACGTGAACCAAACCTTCGATGCCTTGCTCGATTTCTACGAATGAACCGTAATCGGTGATGTTGGTCACTTTACCGAACAAACGGGTGTTTTGTGGATAGCGATTGGCCAGGCCAGACCAAGGATCATCGCCCAATTGTTTGATGCCCAAAGACACGCGGTGTTTGTCTTGATCAAATTTCAAAATTTTCGCTTCAACTTCTTGACCCACCGTCAACACTTCTGATGGGTGACGTACGCGACGCCATGCCAAATCGGTGATGTGCAACAAGCCATCGATACCACCCAAATCAACGAACGCGCCGTAGTCAGTGATATTTTTAACGATGCCCTTAACGATTTCGCCTTCTTTCAAGGTTTCTGCCAATTTCGCACGTTCTTCGCCCATAGTCACTTCGAGGACTGCGCGGCGGCTCAATACGACGTTGTTGCGTTTGCGGTCCAATTTAATGACCTTGAATTCCATGGTTTTGCCTTCATAAGGCGACATGTCTTTGATTGGACGCAAATCCAACAAAGAACCTGGCAAGAACGCACGAATGCTGTTCGCCATCACGGTCAAACCACCTTTGACTTTACCCGTTACAGTACCGATAACCAACTCGCCTGATTCGAGGGCTTTTTCCAAATCCAACCAAGCAGACAAACGTTTCGCACGGTCGCGTGACAACACTGTGTCGCCAAAACCGTTTTCGAGTGAATCAATCGCAACGGATACGAATGCACCCACTTCGGCTTCGAGCACGCCTTGATCGTTCAAAAATTCTTCTACTGGGATAAATGCTTCTGATTTCAAACCTGCGTTAACCACCACAAAGTTGTGATCGATGCGCATGATTTCTGCGGTGATGACTTCACCTGAGCGCATTTCTTGACGCGCTAATGATTCTTCGAATAAAGCTGCAAAGCTTTCGTTGTTGGCAACAGATGTCATTGATAATTTCACTTAAAGTTACACAGAGAACTTGAGCGTTGCGCGACATGCCCAACTTTTGACCCAAGACGCTGGAGTTGATAAAACGGATTGTGCGACGCACCATCCGACCCTACAAAAAACCAAAGTACTTTCAAATCGCTTGATGAAATCGTTCGATGACGGTTTGAATCGCCTGCTCCAAACCCATCTGCGAGGTATCCAAAACATACGCATCGGCAACAGGTTTGAGCGGTGCGAATGCACGGTTTCTATCACGTTCATCACGCGCATTCAAATCCACCACGATTTTCTCAAGGTCTGTTATGTTAGCAGAAAAACCCTTGTCAATCAATTGTTTATAGCGTCTTTCTGCACGAATTTGGGCATCCGCCGTTAAAAATATTTTCACTGTGGCATTTGGAAAAACCACACTCGCCATATCGCGTCCATCCGCCACCAAGCCCATAGGCTGGGCGAAGTCGCGCTGGCGTTGTAATAACGCTTCGCGCAACACGCCTACTGTCGCGATTTTGGAGGCCATATTGCCCACATCTTCAGCGCGTATCGTATTGCCAACATCCTCGCCCGCCAAAGCGATAACGTCACCTTCAAAACACACATCCAAGGTGCTCGCCCACTGCGCCAACTGTTGCTCATGCACCACATCGAGTGTCGTATCGCTCGTCCAACCTGCGCGAATCGCTTGCAAAGCCACCAAGCGATACAATGCACCGCTGTCCAAATAATGAAAGCCCAAGCGTTGCGCGACTGCCTGCGCCACCGCGCCTTTGCCCGAAGCGGTCGGTCCATCAATCGCAATCACGGGGACGGTGCTGGTCAGATTTTGACTCATAACAATTCCAATACCATTAAAAAGCGTTCATCGCCGTCCAAGTCGCTTCCAAATGCTCGGTGGGCGCGACTTTAAAACCGCTGCGCACATACGCATGCCAACGTCCGACCACCCAACTCATCCAAAACTCGCTGTACACACCGACTTCCACCGCAGGTTGCCAACCCGTTTCCAACGCCACATCACGAAAACTTTGCTTGAGTGAGGCTTGCACACGACCGATGAGTTGGGTCACACGGATTTGCAAACGCTCGTTTTCGTGCAACAACACATCGCCAATCAACACCCGCGCCATACCTGGATTTTTTTGCGCGAACGCGAGCAGTACGTGCAAAGACTTTTGGATTTTTTGCACCGCGCCCGCATCGGACTGATTGATTTGCGTCAGTAAGCCCAACACGCTGGTTTCAATAAACTCAATCAAACCCTCAAACATCTGCGCCTTGCTGGCAAAATGCCGATACAGCGCGGCTTCCGAGACCCCCAAACGTTTCGCCAAACCCGCCGTGGTGATTTTCTCACCCTCAGGGTTTTCCAACATCTGCGCCAAAACCTGCAAAATTTGCACCCGCCGTTCCCCTTTTACGGGCGATGGCGTGCTGGTAGTTGGTTTTACTGTTGACGCGCTACGCTGATCGGTAGATTGTGCTGGGTTGTGTGCTGTGTTTGTCATTTGAATCATTCTAAGCAAATAGTGAAATTATAGTGATGTTGCATCGTTATCACCAAGTATTTCACCCATTTTTATGTGCTTGTTTGGTTTTGTATGGTTTTATTTATAAAAAAGGCAAACCTTGCGATTTGCCTTTTTCGTTACGACACCCAATCGGATTATTCTTGCTCAGGTGTTGCGTTTTGTACCACTTCTGTTGCGGTATCGTCCAGCGTAAAGTCCATCACTTCAACTTCGGGGGCAGAAAAAATTTCTGCTTCCGCGCGTTGTTGTTCGTGCACTTTTTTGTTGGCACGGGCGCGGTGGAATGCCAAACCTGTACCTGCTGGAATCAAGCGACCAACGATGACGTTTTCTTTCAAGCCACGCAATTCATCGCGTTTGCCCATAATCGCCGCTTCGGTCAAAACCCGTGTGGTCTCTTGGAATGATGCCGCTGAGATGAACGAGTCGGTTGACAACGAGGCTTTGGTGATACCGAGCAATACGTTGTTGTATTTCGCAGGCAAGCGATCCAATGCCACCATGCGTTCGTTTTCAATCAACATATCCGAGCGTTCCACCTGCTCACCTGGGATGAATTTGGTGTCGCCCGCATCGGTGATTTGTACACGGCGCAGCATCTGACGCACAATCACTTCGATGTGTTTGTCATTGATTTTCACACCTTGCAAGCGATACACGTCCTGAACCTCATCCACGATATAGGTTGCCAAAGCTTCCGTACCGAGCAAACGCAAAATGTCTTGCGGATCGGCTGGGCCATCAATGATGACCTCACC
>JAGNWC010000086.1 GCA_017986195.1 Hydromonas sp. | reverse complement strand
CGGCAGGTCGGCAGAATTTGGCCAATCGCACTGGGATTTTTGGTATTCATGGCAATCGCGCGGGTATTGGCTTGCGCGTTGAGGTGCGCTATCCATTCTTGAGTGGTTTTGGCATCCGCCAAATCGGCTTTGTTGAGGATTTTTAAGCAAGGGCGTTGGCGAAACAGGCGCATCTCTTCGACCATCGGATTGGATGATGCCATCGGGCAGCGTGCATCCACCACCTCGATGACGAGATCGGTGATTTCCATGGTTTCGGCGGCTTTTTTGCGCGCCGAGTTCATGTGTCCTGGGAACCATTGAATTGCCATTGTTTGTCCGTGTGCTTGAGTTTACAATTGAGCGATGAATATGAAATCTAAGATTGCGCTTGGGATATTCGTTACCGTTTTATGCGCATGGCTTGTTGCGCCAATCATGCGAATTATACACACTTATCCCCCTGTGAATTTGCCTACTGAGCGCGGTGCGCAACGCGTTGCCGTGGTTTTGGGCGCGAAAACCCGTGGCGATACGATGTCAAATGTCTTGCGCGCACGCGTGGATGAGGCGATTGTTTTGTATCAATCTGGACAGGTGCAACACCTGATATTCACGGGTGGCTTTCGCGATAAAGACCCTGAGCACGATCCATCCGAATCAAATTTGGCGCGGGCGTATGCGATGGGGCGCGGCATACCCAGCTCGGCAATATTTATTGAAAAATTCTCAACCGATACCTACAGCAATCTCGAACAAGCCAAGCGCATTATTGACCAGCAGGGCTTTGTCGAGGTGTTGTTGGTCAGCGACCGTTGGCATTTGGCGCGCGCGCAGATGATGGCGAGGGATTTGGGGATGAAGGTGCAAGCCGCGCCCGTGCGTCATTCGGCATTCCAATCCAATTTGGCACAACTCGAATTTGTGTTGCGCGAGTGGGTTAAAACTTGGGCGTATTGTTTGGGGTGGCGACGGAATTTGTGAATACGAGCGTGTGAATCAATAATGGGTAAAAATTAGGGCGCATGTTGCGCCCTAAATATTATTGTTTGATTATCGTTTATTGGATTTGACAATTGGAATGCCCAATTGTTTGAGTTTTCGATACAGATGGGTGCGTTCTAAACCTGTTTTTTCAGCGACGCGAGTGATATTGGCATTTTCGCGTTCCAAGTGGTAATCAAAATAAATGCGCTCAAAACTGTCACGCGCTTCGCGCAACGCCATGGTCAAATCAATCTGAGCCAATAATTGAGCACTCGGTGAAAGCGTAGAAGCTGACGGGTTGTTGGTTTTCGTGTTGTCAGGGTTGTTTGCAACGGCGGGGGGGGTGGGTTGCTCTTCCGTGCTTGGATACTCGATTTTAGCTTTGTTTGGATTGTTCGACATTTGCGCGACGACTTCTTTGATGTCGGGCGCAAGTGAACGCGACAAACCTTGCTGCACGGTGTGCAGCAAACGTTGCAGGGTGATGGGTTTTTCAAGAAAGTCCAACGCACCAATGCGGGTGGCTTCTACAGCCGTATCAATGCTGGCGTGCCCACTCATCATGATGACGGGCATATTGAGCTGACCACCAAGAGCCCATTCTTTGAGCAAGGTCACACCATCGGTGTCGGGCATCCAAATGTCCAGTAAAACCAAATCGGGTCGAGAGCGATTGCGCAGTTGACGCGCTTGCTCTGCATTTTCAGCGAGCAATACCACATGACCCTCGTCGTAGAGGATTTCTGCCAATAATTCGCGGATGCCCATTTCGTCATCGACTACTAAAATATTCGCCATTCTTCGTGCTCGCTTTAATGAGTTCGGTTGATTACAGTCATCTTTGTGCAGTTTGTCGCATTATAGCAACTGTATGGTTTCTTTGCGTGCGTCTTTGCTTACCGTATTGATGAACAGTATATCAATTTGCGCACCCATAATGGCATGAGGTGGGGCTTTTTCAATTAAATTTTTAACACTGATTTGTGCATGGTGCGCATCCATGATTTTTTTTACAATCGGCAACCCCAAGCCGGTACCGTGGGCTTTGTTTGAGTTATAGGGTTCAAACATACGCGCCAATACGTGCTCAGGAAAGCCCGAGCCATTGTCGCGGATGGTCAATTTGACTGCTTGCGCAGGAATCAGAGCATCTGATTGCAGCGTGTGCAACTCGGTCACAATATCAATCGTTGGTAGTGCTGAGCTTGACTGCGGGTGTGCCTCAATCGCATTTTTAACCAAATTGTGCAGTACTTGACGCAGTTGCTGCGCATCAGCCCATATGTGCGGCAGGGGTGAGAGTTGGGTGCGAATTAAATATTGCTGGTTTTGCCCACTTTCGTAGAGGACTAAAATTTCGTCGATGAGGGCATTTAAATCGACATCCTCAAACGTGACTTTGGGGGCGCGCGCGTAATCACGAAATTCATTGACCATGTTTTGTAATGCGCTGACCTGATTGATAATCGTGCGCGTGCTGCGTTCTAATTGGGTGCGCCCTTCCTCATCCAATTTGCTTGCCAGTTTCATATTCAAGCGTTCGGCTGATAGTTGGATGGGCGTGAGTGGGTTTTTGATTTCATGTGCCAAACGCCGCGCGACCTCACCCCAAGCCAAGGTGCGCTGCGCGGAAATAATTGGTGTGACATCGTCACACACCAATACCCAGCTGTAGGTGTCATTCTCGGCGAGAAAACGCGAACCTTGAATGGATAAGGTGATTTCATCGTGCTGTGGCGCGACAGGGTTGGCAAACGGTTGTTGGATGCGCCACGAGTGATGGGTGGATTCGTGTGCGCGTTTAATTTGTGACTCTATGGTGTCGAACAAAGGCGCAAAGGGTTCTATTTGTCGTAAGTGTTGCTGGATGTGTTGTTTCAGGTTGGTTTGAAACATGCGTTGCGCGGTTTGGTTGTATGAGAGCAACTCGAGATTTTGGTTAAACACCAACACGCCTGATGATAAATTGTCCAAGACTGCTTCTGAGTAAGCTTTGGCAGACTCCAATTCATGTTGGTTTTGTGCCAACGATGCTTGTGTGACACTGAGTTTTTGTGCCATATCACCAAATGAGTCGACCAATTGCAACATTTCATCCGAGCCCTTGGCTCGTTGAGGTACCAAGGCATAGTGCCCCGCAGCGACTTGGCGTGTGGCTTGGGCGAGCCATAAAATGGGTTGAATCATGCGGTTGGCAATCAAGAATGCCGCTGCCAATGCTGCCAATAAAGTGACCAAGAGCACGATGACCAAAGTCACACGGTATAAATTGCGCAAACTTTCACGCGAGGTCTCGGTGGCTTGATAGTCACGCAGCCCGTTTTGAATGTCGCTGACCCGCGCAGAAAAATCAGCAGGCATGATTTTTTGGGCGTACACCCAGCGGGTTGAGAGGGCGTTGGTGCTGTTAACTGCTTGAATGGCGTGTATGTATTGGCGTGGCGCACTGCTGTTGGCTACTCGCTCCAAGTTGTCTGCTTCATCTTCAATTTGCACCCAGTTTTGGGTGATGGACTGTAATAAGTCGGGCGCAAAAACGGGCAAATGCTCAGTAATGTTTGCAGCACGCAGTGTCGGGGCATCAATGCGCCAAATGATTTGCCCTTGAGCATCAATACCAATCAAGGTTTGCCAGTTGTTTTGTGTGAGCGTGTTTTGTGCTTCGCTTGTGCTGGGAGGCTTGGAAAAATCGTGTTGCGTGACCAAGCGTGCGAGTTGCTCTTGCGCAATATCTCGGTTTAAAAATAATCGATCACGCCCAAAATCGATGCCTGCGGTCAATGCGCTGTCTAATTTGAGGCTAAACCATGAGTTGATGGTGCGTGAAATAAACAGATTGGAAATTAAAAACAATAAAACACTGGGCACAACCGCCAAAAGCACAAACGACAGCGCAAAGCGCGTGAGCAGTCGCGTACCGAACACATTGTTGCGCAAACGTTGAAGCAACCAATATGCCAACACCAACAGCAAACTCGACATCACCGTAATCAAAGCGATATTGAGGTAAAACAGGGTTGAGTAGTTGTAGGCAAAGGACGCGGTGTTGCGCGTTGCTAAGGACAGGGCAATCAACAAAAAAATGCCCAAAACAATGATGGTAATCAGCAGTGCTTTTAAATGTTTGGTCATGGGCACACTTGGTAAAAAATGATATTAGCGAGGTGTGAAGTTAAAATTGTACCAACCTGAATTAAGTCCCCAACCTTGATTGGTCAGCGAGTTCAGTTGATAGGTCCGCGGTAGTTTAGAAGTGTTTAGATAGACGCGCAAGGACGCTTGGTATTGTTCGCCCGTTTGCAATTGATTGGGCGATAAAATGCGCCATTGACTGATGCGCGAGACATTGAGCAAAGCTTCGCTGAGTGTGCTGTAACGGTACTGTGATGTACCCGTGGTTACGCGGTATTCACGTGTCAGGCTGTTGTACGAGACGCGTTGTTCGCGATTGACTGTGATCATGTCTTCATTGGACCAATACCAACGTGGACGGGCGAGTTTGAATTCGACTTGAAAAGACAGGGGGGTGCCGTGATTGATGGCATCTTTCAATTGATTGGGCAGGCTCAATCGGAAGTCGGCATTTAAGGCATATACGCCATCAGAATGGCGCGTCATGGCAGCGTATTGGGTGTCGATTTTAGCCTGAGCAGTCGAGAACCCACCGAGTAGCAACATTGCGCACAACACCCAAGCACGCAGCCAATGGCGCGTGTGGTGTGGGTCAGTGCATCGCTGCGAAAAAATTCGTGTGAGGCTCATCTCATTCAAAACAATTATCCATAATCATTCAATTGGCGCGTCGGTTTTTTCGAGTATGGCGTAGAAAAAACCATCGTGGTTGCGCACCTCGGTGGCGGTTGGTAACAATTGTCCCAACACCTCGCTGTGCTGCAATTGTGCTAAAACATTAGGATATATACGCCGCGCATTCGGCGTGTGTTGCATAAACCCATCGATAATCTCATGACATTCTGTGGTAAAAATGGAGCAAGTGCAATACACCAAGCGTCCACCCACTGCCAAAACCTGCCACATGGTGCGTAAAAGCATCGCTTGCTGTTGTGCCAAACCAACCAAATCATCCGCCTCGCGCAACCAGCGAATGTCGGGATGGCGGCGCACAATCCCGCTGGCAGAGCACGGCGCATCCAATAAAATCCGCTCAAATGGCTTGCCATCCCACCATTGATGCACATTGTTGGCATCGTTGATGATGACTTTTGCGCTTAATTTTAAACGGTCTAAATTCTCATAAATACGGTCAGTGCGCACTGCGTCTTTTTCCAAAGCGGTCAGTTGAATATTGTGGTGCAATTCCAACAGATGTGCGGTTTTGCCACCAGGTGCGGCGCAGGCATCGAGCACATTTTGCCCGTCTTGCACAGCCAAGAGTTGCGCGGAGAGTTGCGCGCCTGCATCCTGCACCGACACCGCACCCGTGAGGAATTCGGGCAATTCGGTCACTGGGCAGGGCACATCCAAAATCAAAGCTTGCGCAGACAATACACTCGTGTGCGCGCTTTTACCATTCGCTTGCAGCAGGGCTTGGTAATCCGCCGTGCTGTGTTGTCGTGCATTCACACGCAGGGTCATCGGTGGGCGCGTGTTGTTGACCATGAGGATGTGTTGCCAGTCGTTCGGGTATTGCGCTTTGAGTGTGTCTATCCACCACTGCGGATGGTTAAATTGCGCAACCTCGTTGGTTTGTGCCAGTGCGATCCACCCATCGCGTTCGCGCAAAAAGCGGCGCAAAATCGCATTGACCATGCCTTTGGCGTGCGGTTTGTTGTTGTCAAT
>JAGNWC010000085.1 GCA_017986195.1 Hydromonas sp. | reverse complement strand
TCGTTTTGTTTGAGTATCGACAGTATTTGGCTGTCGCCGTATTTCGAGGTCTTCATAGAAATTCTCCTTGTAGTAGTTTACGAGAAATTTCTACTTTTAACTGATGCTTTTTTGTGGGGGGATTACATTGTTTCATGAGCGTTTTGTGCGATTTACATTATCCAATCTAAAGAGTCAAAAATATTTCTTTTGATTTAATTCTGTAATCAATTTAACTTATGGTTTACAATTCAAATCATGTTTAATCATGGAGCGAATATGAACAAAATAATGAATATCACGGTGGTGTTGTGTGCGCTATTTGGCACAACTGCTTGTGCTGCGCTCAATGGTGACTCGGTTGACCGTGCTGATAGAAAAGCCAATGCGTTAATGCCCAGAACACCTAAAACGCCATTTAATGAAGCCTTAGCTAAGGCTGCTTTAGCGACTGGAAATGTAGAAATAAAATCAGTGCTGGTGAGTTGCTATGGTCGCGGTATCGGTTGTATAGAAGGCAGTATTCCTGTGACGAATACCAATGTTTATTTGTACCCATACTCGCCTTATTTGCAAGAATATCTTGATATGGAAAAACAACTTAAAGCCGATATTAAAAGGAATCATGAATATCAAGCGGTTAGGATTATTTTAGATCCTAAATTTTCACAACTCAGTTTAGCCACTAAAACAGACGAATATGGTCGCTATGGTTTTAAAAATGTCAAACCTGGCAAGTATTATGTACTCAGTGAAAATGTCACTGGTCATAGAACAGTTCTTGCGCATTTTTATGATGATTACGGTTATGACCATCCTCGCCAAATCGATTCGCCAGCAGATTTGGAATTCAACAAAATACTGAACATTACGCAAAGCGATGGTGTGTATAAATTTGAATCAAGAATGAATATTCTACAAATCAATGGACTGCGCTGATTTTTTGAGTTGTTGTATTTGTAATTGATTAAATTCTGAAAACTTGTGACGTTGAGATTGTAGGACGCAATACGCAAAAATCGCTTATTGCGTATTGCACCTACGATTTAAATAGTTGCCCAGCACCCGTCACGCACGCGCGTAAGTTCTTAAAGCCACTCCCCCAACTACTCACCTTCACCATGATTGAGCGCGTGCGCAAACTCAATCAAAAACTGCACGCTGGTTTTTCCGTTCCAATCATTGCGTTGCATTTGATAGGCGCAGCGTATGGGCGAGTCCAGTTCGGTGGCGTGGAAAAACCAAATCGCGCTGTAGGTGCCCTGTGGATTGCGTAGGGTCAGTTTGAGGTGCGCGTCTTTGAGGATGCGTTGCTCGACAATTTCAAACACGCCCTCAAATAAAGGCGGCGCAAAGCCCTGTCCCCACACCTGTGCATTCATCGCATCGATATTTTCAACCGTCATGTCGGCGGGTACAAGTTCGCCATCGGTGGCGATTTGTTTGATGAATACTTCAGGCTCGCTCATGGCGAGCACGGCTTGCTCAAAAGTGTTTTTGAACAATTCATACTGCGTGGCAACGATGGTCAAGCCCGCCGCCATCGCGTGTCCACCGAATTTAACAATGACCTCGGGCGCGTGTTTGTCCACCCAGTCGAGCACATCGCGCAGATGAATGCCCGCAATCGAGCGACCTGAACCTTTGAGAAACTCTTTGCCGTCGGGCGCAAAAACGATGGTTGGGCGATGGTATTTTTCTTTCAACCGTCCTGCGACGATGCCAATCACGCCTTGGTGAAATTCTTCGTGCACCACACAAATGCTGTTGTGCGCATCGATTTTGAGCGCGGACAAATTAACCTCGGCATCTTCGCGCATTTGTTTTTCAATCTGTTTGCGCTCGTTGTTCATGTCGTTCAATTCGTTGGCGATTTGCTCGGCTTCCGAGGTAGAGTCGGTCAATAGACAACGAATCCCCAACGCCATATCATCGAGTCGCCCCGCTGCATTCAAGCGTGGCCCGATTGCAAAACCCAAGTCAAAAGTCGAGGCTTTTTGCGCATCGCGTCCAGCGATTTTGAGCAGTGCGGCGATGCCCGCGCACATCTTGCCTGCGCGGATGCGCTGCAAACCTTGAGCGACAAGGATGCGGTTGTTTTGATCGAGTTTGACCACATCCGCCACAGTGCCGAGCGCGACCAAATCGAGCAACTCGGACAGATTGGGTTCGGGTTTATCCGCATATGCGCCGCGCTTGCGTAACTCAGCACGCGTGGCAATCAGCACATAAAACATCACCCCGACACCTGCTAAATTCTTGCTTTCAAAACCACAGCCAACTTGGTTGGGATTGACGATGGACAGCGCATCGGGCAAGGTGTCCGCAGGCAAATGGTGGTCGGTGATAATCACATCCATCCCCAATTGATTCGCCAATGCCACGCCGTCAATGCTCGCCATACCGTTGTCCACGGTGATGAGCAGATCGGGTTTGGGCGTTTGATGCGCTGCCAATTGAACAATCTCGGGCGATAAGCCATAGCCATAATCAAAACGATTGGGCACTAAAAAATCCACGCATTCGGGCAACGCACCCAAAAGTTTTAAGCCGCGCACCGCCACCGCGCACGCGGTCGCGCCATCACAGTCATAATCAGCGATGATGGTGATATTGTGACGCGCAGCAATCGCATCGCTGATGTGCTGCGCGGTCTGCGCAATATTGCGCAAATCGGTGGGCGCGAGCAATTGTTTCATCGACAATTCGGCATCCTGTGCATGACGCACGCCACGCGCCGCCAACAAACGCGCCAGTAAAGGCGAATAGCCACTGTTTTGTAGGCTCTCCACCGTCATCGCATCGAAACTGCGCTGAACAATATCGGTCATAAACTGTCCTCGTCAAATGCGGGCGTGAGCCATGCCCATGGATTGACAGAGTGTGTGTGGCGGCTCCATTTAAATTTGATTTTTTGCCACAACGTCGCAGAGGTGAACTCAAACTGATGCACGATGGCGCACGGTTGGTCACTCAAAATCCGCAGTGTCGCGCTTTTTCCTGCGCGCAGTTGTTCGGCAACGGGCTTGAGTAATTGCTCAAGTTGAGCCAAAGAGACATCGTAATCTACAGCCTGAACATTGGCTTTGAATAACGCCGTATGCGCCAACAACTCAGGTGCGAGTTGCTCTGCGCGCGCCGTTTGGTCGAGCCAAAAACTATTGATCGGCGGCGCACCGCGTTGCGCTCGCGAGGTATTCACAGGGTGGCTGTGGAGCAACATTTGCAACTCGGTGAGCAAGGTTTGCCAGCGTTTTAAATCCGCACCTTGCGGTAAAAAATACTCCAAAATATCGCTTTGCGCCAAAGCCAAACTCGGCGCGTGGTAGTCAAAGCCTGATTCGACGCGGATGTAGGCTTCGCTCTCAAGCACAAACACCTCCCAGCCCAATTCGTTTAGCCACGGGGTGATGGTCTGCGCGATCTGCGTCCAATCGGCGACATCCATACTGTCGCCACTGAGTTCGTGTAAATTCACATGGTCGCGTGCCGCCGCCCAATACACGGGCGTGAGGCGCATCCATGTGGCGGTGTTTTTGGCTTGAATGTCATCACGCGCTTGAATAATGCCCGGCTGCGCGGCGAGCAGCGGGGCCAAGCCCAAATTTGTTGGCAAACCCTGTTGCTGCAAAGCCTGACACACATCGGCGGTGTGCACAGCATTTTCGGATAAAACGTGTGTGTGGTGCCTGCTGTGTGCGTTGTGCAATCTGAGCAATGAGGTGCACGCGCGCTGCTCAGAAATCGGGGCGTTGCGCCACAAAGCCTCGAAAAAGCGCGCATCGGTGGCTTTTAAATAGACAGTGGCTAAAGAATGGTCGTGTTTAAGCATGGAATCTGGGGTTCGCATTTCATTGGATAGGTAAGAATGATAAACTATTGCCTGCATCGTGGGGTGGGCAAATAGGAATGCAATTGCTGGATTCCCTACAAAAAACAAAAAAATAAGGACAGTATGAATTGGTCATTTGAATGGTTGCTCGGTTGGCGTTACACCAGCGTGTCGCGCGGTGCGCATAAAAATCGCTTTATCTCATTTATCTCCGTGCTCTCGATGATGAGCATCGTTTTAGGCGTGGCGGCTTTGATTATTGTTTTATCGGTGATGAATGGTTTTCAAAAAGAAGTGCGCAGTAAAATGCTTTCGGTCATTCCCCACGTACAGGTCTATCCTTCGCCCAACACACCCGCAGGTTGGCAAGCACCGCTCACGCAAATCATCCGCAAAAATCCAGAAGTTCGAGGGGTTGCGCCGTATATGAGCAGTCAATCCATCATCCTGCATCAAGGCGACATGCTCGGCGTGAAAGTCGAAGGCATCGACCCCACGCAAGAAAATCAAGTGTCGGATGTGGGTAAAAAACTCATCGCAGGGCGATTGACCGATTTGACCGATGACAGTTTTAACATCGTGATTGGCGTGGAACTGGCGCGCACCTTGGGTTTAGAAACCGCGCCCAATCAATTTGCACTGGGGCAAGAAGTCACCTTGCTCGCACCCGAAGCCAACATCACGGTCGCGGGCATGTTGCCACGGATGCGTGAATTTACCGTGGTTGGCATCCTCAACTCTGGTCACTTTGAGATTGACAACTCATTTGCTTATATTCATGTAAATGACGCCACGCGCCTGTTTCACGAGGGCAATCAAGGGCTGCGCGTAAAAATCAACGACATGGATCAGGCGCAAACCGTCGGCATGCAAATTGAAACCGCTACCAACCAAGCAGGCATCAACGCCATCACACGCGACTGGACCAGCATCAATCCTGCGTGGTTCTCTGCGGTGAAAACTGAAAAAACCATGATGACGATTATCCTGCTCATCATCACCATCGTGGCGGGTTTTAACTTGGTATCGATGTTGGTGATGACGGTGAATGAAAAACAAGCCGACATTGCCATCCTGCGCACTCAGGGCGCGTCACGGCGCAGCATCATGAAAATATTTATGATACAGGGCGC
Organism: Hydromonas sp.; assembly: GCA_017986195.1. GTDB lineage: Bacteria > Pseudomonadota > Gammaproteobacteria > Burkholderiales > Burkholderiaceae > CTSOIL-112. The sequence continues at coordinate 870 of JAGNWC010000085.1, read as the reverse complement.
ATTGATTGGCGGCATGGGCACCATCATTGGTGTGGCATTGGGCATCTTGGTCGCGGCGAATATTGGTTCGATTGTCGCAGGGATTGAGTCGGCGTTTGGCTTGGTATTGCTGCCCAAAGGCGTGTACTTCATCAATCGCATGCCTGCGGAAATTCGCTGGCAAGAAGTGGTGTTTATCGCGGTCGTCAGTTTTGGCTTGAGTTTATTGGCAACCATTTATCCAAGTCGTAAGGCGGCGGCAGTCGAGCCTGCACGCGCGTTGCGTTATGAATAAAGCCGTCATTGTTCGCAATGATGCCCCAAATTTGAATCAAAATAAAACCCAACAAGGTTTAAGAATGAACAACACCATCGTATTAAACGCCCGCAATATCAGCAAATCATTCACCGACAATGTCTTGGATGTGAATGTGCTCCAAGGCGCGTCCATCGAAGTCGCACGCGGTGAGTGTGTCGCCATCATCGGCGCATCGGGCTCGGGTAAATCAACTTTATTGCATGTGTTGGGCGGTTTGGATTTGCCCGATGCGGGCGAGGTCAGTTTGCTCGGCAAGCCGTATTCAAGTTTGTCGGATGATGAGCGCAACGGTGTGCGCAATCAGCACCTTGGGTTCGTTTATCAATTTCACCATTTGCTGCCCGAACTCTCGGCATTGGACAATGTCGCCATGCCGCTGTTGATTCGGCGCATGAAACGTGCCGATGCGCACGAGAAAGCCCGCGCCGTACTTGAAAAAGTGGGCTTGGGTGAACGAGTGGAACATTTGCCGAGTCAACTCTCTGGCGGTGAGCGTCAACGCGTGGCGATTGCGCGCGCATTGGTGACTGAGCCGACCTGCGTGCTCGCCGATGAACCGACGGGCAACCTTG
>JAGNWC010000014.1 GCA_017986195.1 Hydromonas sp. | reverse complement strand
ACTTGCCAACACCATGTCACGCGTGCGATCGGCGTTCGCGGTGATGCCAACCACGCATTTATCGCGCAGCGCAACCATCGCATTTTCCATCGCTTTGATGCTGCTAAATAACGCAAAACCCAATACTGGCTCCATCACATTCAGTTGCAATTGTCCCGCAGATGCCGCCAATGTCACAGTCACGTCATTGCCAATCACGTAGAATGCTGCTTGGTTGACCACTTCAGGAATCACAGGATTGACTTTACCTGGCATGATGGATGAACCGGGTTGCAACTGTGGCAGGTTGATTTCATTGAGCCCTGTGCGTGGCCCTGAAGCCAATAAACGCAGGTCATTACAGATTTTAGAGAGTTTGACCGCAGTGCGTTTGATGGTCGCTGACAATTGTACATACGCGCCGCAGTCTGAAGTCGCTTCGACCAAGTCGGGCGACAAACGCAACTCAATACCCGTCAATGCCGACAAATGTTTGACCACCAATTCAGGGTAGCCAGCAGGTGCATTGACCGAAGTGCCAATTGCAGTTGCGCCCATATTGACTTCGGTGAGTAAACCTGTGGCCGCATCGACGCGGTCGATTTCTTCGGACAAGTTGGTGCCAAATCCACGGAATTCATCGCCCATGCTCATGGGTACAGCGTCTTGTAGGTGTGTACGCCCCATTTTCAGCACGCCCGAGAGTTCATCGCCTTTGGCGTTGAACGCATCCTTGAGTGTGGTTAGGGCATCGCGGTAGCTGTGCATGCGGTTAATTAACGCCACGCGAAATGCGGTTGGATACGCATCGTTGGTGGACTGTGAGCAATTGACATGATCGTTCGGGTTGATGACGTGGTACTCGCCTTTGGCATGTCCCATGATTTCTAAAGCGACATTGGCAATCACTTCATTGACATTCATATTGGTCGAAGTGCCCGCGCCGCCTTGAATCATATCGGTCGGAAATTGGTCAAGGTAACGTCCCGCAATCAATCGGTCGCAGGCTTCAATAATTGCAGGATAAATGTCCGCAGGCAAAACGCCCAACTCGCGGTTTGCCATCGCGGCGGCTTTTTTGACATAACCGAAGGCGGCAATTAAATAAGGCTCGTTGGAGATTGCAATGCCCGTGATGTGGAAATTTTCAATCCCGCGCAGGGTTTGCACGCCGTAGTATTGCGAGTCATCCAATTCACGTGGCCCTAAAAAATCGGTTTCGGTACGCGTGGCTAAGGTTTTGTTTTGTGTGTTCATGGGTTTGCTCCTATGTGTTTATTTTTTATGAGTTTATGGGGTGAGTTTTGATTGATTTGGCTCACCCTATGTTGGTTTATTTCTTTAAAAGTGTGGCTGCCTCCAATGCAAAATAAGTCAAAATTCCGTCCGCACCTGCGCGTTTGAACGACATCAATGCCTCTAACATACAGGTGTCTAAATCCAACCAGCCATTTTGCGCCGCGGCGCAGAGCATGGCGTACTCGCCGCTGACTTGATAGGCAAAGGTTGGGGCTTTAAAAGTGTCTTTGACCGTGCGAATCACATCCAAATATGGCAAACCAGGTTTGACCATCACCATATCCGCGCCCTCAGCCAAATCCAAACCGACCTCGTGCAAGGCTTCGTTTACGTTTGCGGGATCCATTTGGTAGGTTTTTTTATCGGCTTTGCCTAAGTTTTCTGCTGAGCCGACGGCATCGCGAAATGGTCCATAAAAATGCGAAGCGTATTTGGCCGCATACGACATGATTTTGGTGTGCACAAACCCGTGCGCTTCCAAGGCGCGGCGAATCTCGCCAATGCGTCCGTCCATCATGTCGGATGGGGCAATCACATCCGCGCCTGCCCGCGCATTGCACAAAGATTGTTGCACCAGTACTTCAGTGGTTTCATCGTTCAGTACATAGCCTGTCTCGTCAATCAAACCATCTTGACCGTGCGAGGTATAGGGATCCAGCGCGCCATCGGTGATGATGCCCAACTGCGGAAATTCTTTTTTGAGCGCGCGCACCACGCGCGGAACCAAGCCGTCGGGGTTGAATGCTTCGCGTCCATCCAAGGTTTTTTTATGCGCCTCCACCACGGGAAACAAAGCCAAAGCGGGAATATCCAAAGTCACAGCCCGCTCCGCCACGCGCAACAACTCATCCAAAGACAAGCGAAATTGATTGGGCATGCTGGGAATCGGTGTGCGCAGACGCTCTCCTTCGGTGACAAACACAGGGTAAATTAAATCGTGCGCAGTCAGTGTGTGCTCACGCATTAAATTGCGAGAAAAGGCATCGTGGCGCATACGGCGCATACGGGTTTGGGGAAACGTTTGATTAAATGAACTCATGGTCTTTGAATGTTTGCAAAAATATGCTGCTATTGTACCGCGCTATTGTACGGATTGTAATAGCTAAGGGACGATGGATGAACTTGTCGATATTCAGGCGGTTGGGTATGCGGTTGGGTATGCGGTTTGGTATTCATTTTGGTATCATAGCGCGCTGTAAAAACCATTTTATTCATCCTAACATGAGCGATTCAAATCCCTGTACCCGTTGCGGTGCGTGCTGTGCGTATTTCCGCGTATCGTTTTATTGGGGCGAGACCTGTGCGCATCCCAATGGCTCAGTACCAGTTGAGTTAACCGAGCCCGTGAGTCCATATTACGTTGCGATGCGTGGTACAAACCAAGTAAAAAAACGTTGTGTGGCATTGTCGGGCGAAGTCGGGAAAGAAGTCAGTTGTACAATTTATGCGGCGCGCTCGAGCAGTTGCCACGAATGCCAAGCAGGCGATGCGCGCTGCAACCGTGCACGACGTGCTTGGGGTATGGCTGAAATTGATGCTCAGGGTCTTACTCAGAAAGTGTGTGACACCAACGATGTTGCCAATCTTCAGGACAGGTCTTGAGCCATTGATTGAGCGCATCGCGTTCGGCTGAGTTCTGCGGACAAGCAAACACAGTCGCGCCTGAGCCGCTCATGCGCACGTAGGTGTGTGGCACGAGGTGTTGCAAAGTGTCGTGTACGCGTTTGATTTTTGGGGCAATCGCAAACGCCGCCGCTTGCATGTCATTGCTCAATGTCGTGCGTGCATTCAAAATTTTCAGTTGTTCGCTCAATGCGCTTGCACCCATATCCAAGGGTACATGGTCACGCACCAACAATGGGTGCTGATACACCTCACGGGTGTCGGCATGTACATTGGGCTTGATTAACAGCAATTCACGTGCGGGCAGTTCGATTGGGCTCAGTTGTTCGCCAATACCTTGCGCATACGCGCTGGGGTGTGGGCTGACGAAAAACGGCACGTCCGCACCGAGTTGCAGACCAATGGTTTGCAAAGTGACGTTATCGAAATGAAGTTGCCACAATTGATTCAAAGCGGTGAGTACGGTTGCGGCATTGCTGCTGCCGCCGCCCAACCCCGCACCTGTTGGGATGTTTTTGCGCAAATGAATCTCTGCGCCCAAATGACCCGTGTCTTTGCCTTGCGTTTGTGCGTAGGCTTTCAGTGCGCTGGCGGCGCGATGGGCTAAATTGTGTTCAATCGCAACGCCTGATAAATCACCTTGCAAGAGAATGAGCCCAGTTTCATTTGGGCGGATGCGCAATTCATCGAACCAATCGATTTTTTGAAATACGGTTTCTAATAGATGATAGCCATCGACGCGTTTGCCTGTGATGTGTAAAAACCAGTTGATTTTCGCAGGCGAAAGGTAGGTGTGAGCGTGGTGCATGGCGAGGTTTGATTATGGAAGGGCTGGTTTTGGCTTAGGCAATAAATCGTCTAAATTGATGTCATCATTGGCTGGCTCAGTCTTTGTCACGACATCGTCCGAGCGATTTTCAATCGAGACGTACAGACTCAAGGCATTCGGTGAAGTGCGCGAGACTTCGAGTCGGCGCGCCAAATTAGGATTGGTAAACGTATCAGTGACCAACACGCGCCAACCATTTTCGTTGCGCTCCTTGACCAAAGGGTGGCTCGGCGTGCCTATCCAATCGCGCAAATTGGCAATCGGTAAATCCATACCGAACAAACGATAAAATAATTCATCGGGCGTGTCCTCAATCACCACGCTGCCATCCGAGCCCTTGTAAGTCGCTTGGGTTGGGGTGATGTGTACCAAGGCAATGGTGTTGCCAAAAGGTGTGGACAAGGTGATGTCGGTTGAACTCGGGTATTCTTCCCAACGCAGTTTGCCCGATGAGTTTTTGTCTGAGTTGGTCTCTTGGAACTGCACCGCCATGCGTGCATCCATATCAAAGGTGATTGACTCTGTGCGCTCAATCGGCTTAAGTGTGGTACACGCAGCAAGGCCGTATAGAGTAAAAAGTGCGAATAAACTGCGTTGTAGGTGTAATCTCATAAAACTTGTCGACTCATGGCTGGTTTAGGGTGCAACAGGGGTGTTCAAACCCACACCCAAACGTTGTAGGGTTTTTTTCAATTCAGTTTGAAAGGTATCGTCGGGATTGATGACGGGTAAATTTTGCAGGTCTTTAAACAACTTGTGTGCTGCATCAACATCCCCCTTGACCCATAGAATTTCTGCCAAATGCAAAGTGATGTCAGGTGAGGTGGACAACGCTTGCGCTTTTTGAGCCAGTTTGAGTGCTTTGTCAAGGTCGTTTTTGCGATAAGCAACCCATGCGGCAGAGTCAATGATGTGCGGGGCTGTGGGCGATTTTTTCAATGCTTGGGTAATCAGTCTCTCCGCTTCATCCAAACGGATGTTGTGATCGGCCAAAAAATAACCCAAATTGTTCATTGTTTCAGGGTCGTCGGGTGATAGTTTGTGGAGTTGCTCAAAAGCGTATAAAGTCTCATCATCCAACTTCAGTTTGCTGGCAATATCTGCCAACAAGGTCAATCCGAGTTCATGGTTGGGGTAGGTTTTTAAAAACGCCTTGGTGGCTTGGTGGGCCTCACGCAACTGCCCTGCTTCGGATTTATCGAGAATTTTTTTGATATACACTTGCTCAACCAAATCTTGTCCCAAGGTGGCTTCGGGCGCAATCGATTTGAGTAGGTTTGCAGCACGCAGTGCTGCGGTGACATCATTGGCAAGTGCTGCCACCCAATATGCCCGTTCGGCGTAGCGCGGGTCGCGGGTTTTTTTCGCCAATTGCGTATAGCCGTCATAAGCGATTTGTAGGTCACCCCGACTGAGTGCCAGATCACTCAAAATTTGAAACGTGGCGATTTCAGACGTGAGTGTTTGTTTGGGCAGCACATAGGTCGTGTTGCTGTCATCACCCGATTGAATAGGCTCAACCGCACTGTGCGCTTGGGCATGGGCGAAGTTTGAAGATATGCTGCTTGCCAAGCACAGCGCAATGGCTGTTACAATACGGCGAGGGGTCAATAAAGTTGAAACGGTTGCTTTCATTATCCTAAACGTCCCTTAAATTTTTGAAGGTTACTGCTGAAACCGCATTGTAACCAAATTATCCAATCAACCGAATAAATCCGAACCAATCCGAACACATCCAAACAAAATGCCTGAATTACCCGAAGTCGAAGTCACACGCATGGGGATTGCGCCCCACGTTGAGGGACGCACCATTGAGCGCATGGTGGTGCGTCAGCCACAGTTGCGCTGGCGCATTGAACCCGCACTTATTAAACACCTAAAAAACGCACAAATCATGCAGACCGCGCGACGGGGTAAGTATTTGGCTTTGTTTTGTGCGTGCACTGATGGCGTGCGCGGTGTGTTGTTGATTCATTTGGGTATGTCGGGCAGTTTGCGCGTGGTGCAAAACGATATTGCGCCACAAAAACATGACCATGTCGATTGGGTATTTGCCACACACACCTTGCGCTACCACGATCCGAGACGGTTTGGCGCGGTGCTTTGGCATGATTTGGCCGATGGCGATTGGCAGGCGCATCCGCGTTTGCGTGGTTTGGGCATCGAACCCTTTGATGCGCGATTTGACGGTGCGTATATTTATCAAGTTACGCGCAGCATCAAACAAGCGATTAAAGTCTCACTGCTCTCGGGCAAATGGGTGGTCGGCGTGGGCAATATTTATGCCAGTGAAGTGCTGTTTTTGTGCGGCATTCACCCCGAAAAACCCGCGTGTGCATTGACCCGTGCCGAATGCCGAAAATTGGCGCAGCACGTTCCCCAATTATTACAATCTGCCATTGAACGCGGCGGCAGCACACTCAAAGATTTTGTCAACAGCGATGGCAACACTGGGTATTTTCAAATGAATTTCAATGTTTACGACCGCAGTGGAGAACCATGCGTGCGCTGTAAAACCCCGATTACGCGCATCGTACAAGCGCAACGCGCCACTTACTTTTGTGCCCAATGTCAAAAATAATTCCATCCAGCACGCTGGCCGAAAAACTCGTGCACTGGCAATTGTCGCACGGGCGACACGAGTTGCCGTGGCAAAACACCCACGATGCCTACCGAATTTGGCTCTCGGAAATCATGCTCCAGCAAACCCAAGTGGTGACTGTGATGGATTACTACGCGCGATTTTTGGCGCGCTTTCCCACGGTTACAGATTTAGCCAATGCGCATTTGGATGAGGTGCTTGCGCTGTGGGCGGGTTTGGGTTATTACAGTCGCGCGCGCAATTTGCACGCTTGCGCGAAAACGGTGGTGGCTGATTTTGGTGGGGAATTTCCGCGCACGCCTGAGTTATTGCAAACCCTGAAAGGCATTGGCGCATCCACGGCGGCGGCGATTGCCGTGTTTGCCTATGCTTATCCCGCACCGATACTCGATGGTAATGTGAAACGGATTCTCAGTCGAGTATATGGCATAGACCATGCGCCCAGTGCGCAGACCGATAAAATATTGTGGCACAAAGCGCGTGAAACCCTCATGACACCAAAGGATGCGGCGCGCTTGGCGTTGCCGTTCGATACTGCGTTGCGCGCCTACACCCAAGGCGTGATGGATTTGGGCGCGGGTTTGTGTCGCAAAAACCAACCCGATTGTGGCGCATGTCCGTGGCAGGGCGATTGTGTGGCATTCAAAACCAATCGCGTGCACGAAATACCTGCCGCAAAAGCCCGCACCGCGGTCAAAACACTGGCGTTTGATTGGTATGTCTATCGTTGTCAAAATCAAGTCTGGGTCGAGCAACAACCTGCGCAAGGCATTTGGGCGAAGTTATGGGTATTTCCGCAAACCGCACGCATCGCGTCTGCGTCAAATGTGCAAAAACTGCCCTTAATCAAACACCGCCTCACGCACCGCGCATTGGAGATTTACCCGTATTTGATTGAACTCGATGAGTTGATAGATATGCCGCAGTCAGGGCAATGGTTGCACATCACGAGTGCAGAGCGTTTAAGTTTGGCACTGCCCAAACCTGCGGTGGGGTTGATTCAGGTTATTTTTGAATGGTAGTATTTGCGAAGCGTGGGCACTTAATCTCAAAGGGTATTTGAAATCAAGGGGGTGGTATGATAAAAAGGTTGTTGGTCGGTATTTTGGTGCTGATGTTGTTGGGATTGGGTGTGCCGATAACTGTGTTTGATCAAGCCATCGCCAAACAAACCTCTGCAAGCGACGCGCAACTATACGATGCTTTTGTCAATCACTCAAGGGATGTGTCCGTCGAAGGCTCAGGCGCGGTTGAAAAAATTCTGACCGATGATTTGGACGGTAGCCGACATCAGCGATTTATTTTACGTTTATCGACAGGTCAAACGATATTAATCGCGCACAATATTGACATTGCACCGCGGGTGGCTCAATTGCGTGTGGGCGATAACGTGATATTCTCAGGCAGATACGAGTGGAACCCACAGGGCGGCGTGGTGCATTGGACGCATAAAGATCCACAAGGGCGAGAGATTGGTGGTTGGCTAATTCACAATCGTGCCGTTTATAGATAGCACAACCACCAGCATACTTTACACAGGATTGTTTTCATCAAAAAATTGATAATCCAATCCAAACTGTTGCGCCAAATATTCTCCCAAAGCCTGTATGCCAAAACGCTCAGTGGCATGGTGACCGCAGGCAAGGTAGTTGATACCCAACTCGCGCGCTTCATGGTAGGTGCGCTCGGAGACCTCGCCAGAAATATAGGTGTTCGCGCCGAGTTGCGCGGCGATGTGGATGTAATCTTGCGCGCCACCTGTGCACCACGCTACCCGACCCAAACGCGCGCGTGGCTCACCAATCAGCAAGGGCGTGCGTCCCAATACATCAGTGATTTGGGTACAAAATGCGCCGATGGTCAGATTGGCTGAGTGCTCGCCAAACCACACCAGTGGCTCGATGGGCGATTGCCCTTGCGCGCTCAAGCCCAATTTCAATCCCAATTGCGCATTGTTGCCCAAAACGGGGTGCGCATCCAGCGGCAAGTGGTAGGCGATTAAGTTCATGTCCGCTTGCATCAGACGGCGCACGCGTTGGTATTTCATCCCCACAATGCTCGCATCCTCGCCGCGCCAAAAATATCCGTGGTGTACCAACAACGCATCTGCCCCCCAAAGGGTGGCTTGCTCAATCACAGCGGCACTGGCTGTGACAGCGCAGGCAATTTTGGTTATACTGTTGTGCCCTTGTATTTGCAAGCCGTTTGGGCAATAGTCTTTGAATTGTGCGCAATTGAGTAGTGTTTCAATTTCCGTTAATAGTAGGGTACGTTCCATGTTTAAAAAAGTTTGGTTAGGGTTGACGCAAATCATCACGGTAGTGGTGTTGATGGCGTTTGTCGTTGTGACGCTCAAACCACAATGGATACCAGATGGTCTGACTCGATTGACCAATGCACGCTCGAAATTGGTGACGACCACGGCTGACCCAAACGCCAATTTAATCTTTAAACAAGCACCTGCAAATTTGGCGGGTTTGTCATTCCACGAATCCGTCAATAAGGCCATGCCTTCGGTCGTGCGTATTTATACCACAACCAACGCGCCTGTGGGCATATCTACAGGTATGGATAAAGGCAGTGGTTCGGGTGTGATTATTGATGAGCAGGGTTATATTGTGACCAATCAGCACGTGATTGAAGGCGCGACGCAAATTCAAGTGGTACTCAATGATGACCGCGATGCCAGCGCGAAATTGGTCGGCATTGACCCTGACAATGATATTGCGGTGCTTAAAATTGATTTGAAGGATTTAATTCCCATCACCATGGGGCGCGAAGAAGAATTGCGTGTGGGCGATGTGGTCTTGGCGATTGGTAATCCGTTTGATGTCGGACAAAGTGTGTCAATGGGCATCGTCTCGGCACTGCACCGCACACAAATGGGGGCGAACACCTTTGAGAACTTCATTCAAACCGATGCCGCGATTAACCCAGGTAACTCGGGCGGCGCATTGATTAACTCAAATGGTCATTTGGTCGGAATCAATGAGTTTATCGTCAACGGTGGCAATAATGAAAGCGGTGGTAATGCGGGTGTGGGTTTTGCCGTACCTGTGTCCACCTTGCAGCAGGTGGCGCAAGAGTTGATTAAAACGGGTAAAGTCTCACGTGGCTTTATCGGTGTGACCAGTCAAAATATCACGCCACAAATGGCTAAAGCCTTTAATTTAGTCAGTGCGGATGGTGTGATTGTTGCCAGCGTGGCCTCGAATGGGCCAGCTGCTCAAGCGGGTGTTCAGGTCGGTGATATTTTGACGATGATCAATGACATCCGCATTAAGGATGTCACCTCAATGGTCAATGAGGTTGCCAAACTCAAACCAGGCTCATCGGCGAAAATTTCACTGCAACGCAATGGACAGACGATACAGTTACCCATTGTGATTGGTGAGCGTCCGACGGTCAGTACAACGCGCAATTGATACCACTCATCCATCCAGCAATACGCGTACTTGTACGCGTATTATTTTTTCTCAATTTCTCTTGGGTTGCTTTGTGCGGAGGTTTCAGACTGAGTTGGGTTGAGCAAAGCATTGATGTATTGCACATCTTCATCGGTCAAATTGCCCACGGCAGATTTTAAATGAACATTGCCTAAAATCGTGTTGTATTGTGCTTGAGCGAGGTTGTATTGTGCTTGTGCATAGGTGTTTTGGGCGTTTAACACATCCACATTGATGCGCATACCCAATTGGTAACCCAGCAGATTGGAAGCGGCAGATTTTTTAGCCGCCGCCTGTGCCGATTCCAAAGCCGAAATGGTCGCCAAACCACTGACCGCTTGGTTGTATGCCACTCTGGTGTTTTGTGCCACACTGATTTGCGTGGCACGCAGTGACTGGGCACTGATGGTTTTTTTGGCTTCGGCTTCACGCACTTGTCCACCAATCAGACCGCCATCAAAAATCGGCATGGACAACTCCAAACCGATGGTATTGGTGGCTGTGCGCTCATCGTTGATTTCACGATAATTGCTGGTGTTCCATTTGCGGCTGGCGACGATGCTGATTTGTGGCAGGCGTTGTTGCGCCATGCGTGTGCGCTCTAAGTCGGCCACTTGATAACCCAGTTGTGCAATTTTCACGTTGTAATTCAATTCGCGCGCACGCTCAACCCACCTCTCCGCGGTGTCTGGCACGGGCATTTTGAGTTTTAAGGGCGCGTTTATGCCTGCAAGTGGTTCGCTGATGGCACGTCCGACCATTGATTCTAAATCGGCTTTAGCATTGTCTAAATTGGACTGCGCGTTGATGAGAGCTGCTTGCGCGTTGTGCCACATGGTTTTTGCTTCATGGGTGTCAATCACGGTGGTGTTGCCAACCTCAAAGTTTTTTTGTGCCATTTGGTATTGACGTTCGGCGGCAGTGAGCACATCTTTCGCCACCTGCATATTGTGCTCGGCAAGCCACGCGCTGAAGTAAGTCTGCACCACGCGGGTGATGAGGTCTTGCTTGGCTTGTGCCAGTTTTAATTCGCCGATTTGTGCGTTCACCGACACCTGTTTGTAGCCCGTGAGTTTGTCCAAGGCGAAAATGGGTTGATTCAAGGAAATGGCAAAGTTGGCAGGCTTGGTGCGCGTGTCGGGTAATTGGTTGTGCCAAAATTGTTTGCGCGTTTTATACGCTCCGCCTGTGACCATAACAGTTGGCAGGATGACCGCGCGTGCCTGACTTTTTTGTGCGTCATAGACTTCTTTTTGCGCCATGCTGGACAAATACGTTGGATCGTTTTGTTGCGCGTCTTGATAGGCTTGCCATAAATCGTAAGCGAGTACCGATGGGCTGGCAGTCAGCAAACCAAAAACCATCCACCACGCGTGTATGGCAGTGTGGCGAATAGAACGATGGACATTTGAGTGAAACAAATTCATGGTGCCATTCATTAAAAGGTGAAAGATGTGACAGTGGATGGCTGCTCGTTCGCTTGGGTCAAAGGCGCGAGTACGGTTTCAAACAATACTTTTTGCGACCATGCTGTCTCGTCTGTGCGGGTAATCATGGTGGCGCGCATAGAAGGCGAATCCGCCTGCCCAATCACAGCAAATATTTGGCCGCCGACTTCGATTTTATGCAGCAGTGCGGGCGTGAGTTGCGTGATGCTGCCTGCTAAAACCAACACGTCAAATTTAGTGGTGCTGGCTTTTAAGCCATCGGTCAATTCATAATTGATATTGCGCACATTGGCGTGGTTTAAGTTGTCTTGAGCGAATTGCATAATGCGCTCATCCAGTTCAAATGCGGTCACTGTGCGGCTGAAGTAGGCAATCAGGGTTGCCAAATAACCATCGCCCAAACCAACCAAAGCCACATTTTCAGTGCCTTTTAAATCCAATTCTTGCAAAATGCGTGCGAGTAAACGCGGTGGCATAAGCTTGGTGTGGGTGTCCTCGCCATCGATAATCAAAGGCAATTCAACATCCATATAGGCATAGGGTTTCAAATCGGTCGGTAAAAAATCCATACGGGGAAAGTCGTGCAGGGATTTTAAAATTTCAGGGTTGTGTACATCCCACGGGCGGATTTGTTGTTCGACCATGTTAAATAACGCATCTTGTTTCATTGGTTTTCCCCTTGTTGGCTTAAAGTGTTTCGATATCGTTGCGCTCGTTCGCGTTTTCGGCCTCGTGTGGAGCATGCCGATGCCACCACTGGCGCAGACGCTCAGACCAGTCATCTAAATAAGTATAAACCACAGGCACCACCACCAAAGTCAACAGCGTCGAGGTAATCACCCCACCAATCACCGCTTGCCCCATCGGCGCGCGTCGTGCTGAGCCTTCGCCCAGTGCCAACGCCAAGGGCAACATACCAAAAATCATCGCCAATGTGGTCATTAGAATCGGGCGCAAACGAATATGGGCGGCATCGATGATGGCTTGAGTGCGGTCTATGCCACGCGCACGCTCTTGATTGATAAAGTCCACCAACAAAATTGCGTTCTTGGTGACCAAGCCCATCAGCAGCACAAAGCCAACAATCGAAAAGATGTTCAAGGTTGAATTGAACATCAATAAAGCCAAGAATACGCCGACCAAAGACAGAGGCAATGAGCTCATAATCGCAATTGGCTGTACAAAACTGTTGAACTGTGATGCCAAAACCATGTAGATAAAAATAATCGCCAAGAGTAATGCGCTTGCTGCATGACCTGCCGATTCTTTGGAGTCTTGCGCGTCACCTGCCACTGAGTAGCCGTAACCTGCATCCCAGTTGATGTTTTTTAATACGGCTTCAATTTCACTGGCGACTTCGCCTGTACTGCGTCCCAAAGGATTGCCGTCAATGCGAATTTGGCGGCGCAGATTTTCACGTACGATTTCCGCCATGGTCGTGCCTTGTTGTAGTTGTGCGACATCGCCAATGCGCACCAAATTCGGTTCGCCTGTTTGCGGGTTGATGCCTGTGGCGATTTTCATATTCGCCACATGTTCGGGGCTGTTGCGTTGTTCGGGAGGCAAGCGCAACAAAATATCGTAATCCTCGTTATTCGGCGCGCGCCATGTGCCTGCCTTCGTACCTGTAACCACACCTGAGAGGACTGCCGATACCGCGCTGGTGTTGACCCCTAAGTCTGCTGAGCGTTGTTGATTCATCACAATATCCACAGTCGGCTTTTTATCGGCAACCGAGGATTCAACATCCATCAAACCTGAAATGCCTTTAAGTTTACCCATGATTTCGGTGCTGTAGGCTTCTAACTTATCTAAGTCAGGTCCATAGACATTGTAAATCAAGCGTTTGTTTGTACCCGATGGTCCACCCTCTTGTCCTGTCACTTTAGAAACCGTGATGCCGGCGATGCCTGAGAGCGTTTGGCGCACGGGCGAGAGTAATTCTGTACCTGTGCGTTTGCGCTCGGACAGGGGTTTGAGTTGCACATACATTTCCACTGAGTTTGCGCTGGTGTTGCCCCCACCGACACGCGCAAAAGTATAGAGAATTTCATCGGAGAATTTTTGTTTGAGCGTGTCTTGGGCTTGACGTGCTTTGAGTGTGGTTTGTTCTAAACTTGTGCCGACAGGGGTTTTAAATTTGATGTTAATCTCTGATGAGTCGGCTTGTGGCACAAACTCCGAACCAATCACAGGGACGATGAGCAAGCTGGCGACAAAGGTCGCCACCGCAATCGCGAGGGTCATCACGCGGTGGCGCAAGGCTTTTTTGAGCAGGTTTTGATAGGTGTCCGAGAATGCTTCGACTTGTCGTTCAAACCAAATCAACAGTTTGCTGCCAAAGCGTTTTTCCAAGGGCTTGACGGTATCGGGGTCATGCCAACGCGACGACAGCATCGGGTCTAAGGTGAACGACACAAACATGGAGACCAACACCGCGACCACCACCGTCAAACCAAATTCATGGAAAAATGAGCCAATCGTACCTTCCATGTAGGCAATTGGCAAGAACACCGCGACAATACTCAAGGTGGTTGCCAAGACCGCTAAGCCAATTTCCTGTGTACCATCCATGGATGCTTGGTAGTGGTCTTTGCCCATGCGCATGTGGCGCACGATGTTTTCCCGCACCACAATCGCATCGTCAATCACCAAGCCGATTGAGAGCGAGAGTGCCATCAGCGTGATGGTGTTGATGGTAAACCCCATCACATACATAAAGCCAAATGTGGCAATGATGGATACGGGCAAACTAAAGGCGGTAATCACTGTGCTGCGCCATGAGTGCAGGAATAAAAACACAATTAAAACTGCCAAAACCGCGCCCTCATAAATGGTTGCGGTTACATCATCCACATCGGCTTGAACGCTCAAACTTTGATCGACACGCGCGGTGATTTGCACATCGGCTGGCAGTGTGCTTGCCAATTCAGCTATTTTTGCTTTGACGTTATTTGCAACATCAAGGGTGTTTGAACCGCTGGCTTTGAGCACATTGATGGAGAGCGTGGTTTCGCCATCGGTTAGCGATACACTGGTCGGTTGTGCGCTGCCGTCTTCAACGCGCGCCACTTGCTCCAAATACACGGGCGCGCCACCGCGGTTGGTCACCACCAAACGGCGAAAATCGGCAACACTTTGCAGTCGTCCATTGACTTGTACCACCAATTCTTTTTGTGAATTTTCAATGATACCTGCGGGCAATTCACGATTGGCTGCTTGAATCGCTTCGCTGATTTCATTCACGCCCACGCCCAAAGCATCCATTTGCGCGGTGTCGAGCAGCACATTGATTTGCGGTTGCACTTCGCCCAAAATATCCACTTGACCGACACCCGTCGCGGTTTGCAAACGCGGTTTGATGGTGTTCTCGGCGATGTCGCTCAATTCCTTGAGGCTGCGGTTTTGCCCACCTTTAACCACCAAGGTCAGAATCGGCGCGCTGTTCGGGTCATTTTGGCGCACAATCGGGTCGTCCACATCATCGGGTAGTTTGCGGCGCACAAGGTCTAATTTGGCACGGATGTCTTGCAACGCCGTATCCATATTCGTGCCAGTTTGGAACTGCGCAACGATGACCGAAATATTTTGATACGAGCGCGAGGTCATGGTTTTGATGCCACTGACGGTATTGAGGCTCTCTTCGATGGGGCGCGAGACTTCGTTTTCAACTGAGGTCGGTGCGGCACCTGGATAGGTCGTTTGTACCACGATGACAGGTAACTCGACATCGGGGAATTTATCCACCGCCATTTTTTTAAAGCCAATCACACCCAAGACGATTAAGCCGAGCATGACCATCACGGCAAAAACGGGGTTTTTGATACTGACTTTAGTGAACCACATGGAGAACCTTTTAAACGTGTCGTGTGAATGGGCGGTTATTTTTTAGAAAACCATGTTTTGATTTTGCTCATTAAACCTTGTTGAGGGGCAGTGCCGTCTTTGGATGACTCTGCGGACGGTACTGTACCTGTATCGTCAAGCAACTCGACTTTTAAATCGGGTTTCATCATGCCTAAATCCAAACGCACCACACGCTCTCCCGTGGATAATCCAGAGGTGATTTCAATCGGTGCGTCAATCTGTTCACTGGCACGCTCACCGACGGTCACGGTGCGTTTTTCTAAAACACCATTGTTCACCACATACACGTGCGATGCGCCATCCGCGCTGCGCACCGCTGTTGCAGGAATGCTCAAAACATTTGGACGACTGCTCAACAAAATCGTGCCTTCGGCAAACATGCCTGAGCGCAGTTGCCCGTTGTTGTACACACGCACATATACCATGTAACTGCGCGAGCCTGTTTGCGTGGCTGGGTTGACGCGTTCAATCACGCCTGAGAATGCTTGTTCCACACCTGCGGTGCGCAACTGCACCGATTGCCCGACTTGTACCTGCCCGATTTGCTCTGCTGGAATGGGCGAGGCGAGTTCAAACGTGCTGTCATTGACGATGGAAAACAAAGGTGAGCCGATGCCGACGGTATCGCCAACATTGATTTTACGCGCGGCAACCACACCCGCAATCGGCGCATTGATGCGCGCTTCGCTTAAACTGCGCTGTGCAATCACCAAGGATTGTTGGGCTTGGGTGAGTGCGGATTGGGCACTTTGACGGTTCACCTCAATGCGCTGCAAAGCCATTTTGGCAATAAAGCCAGCGTCCAATAATTCTTTATTGTTTTTGTAATCCTGTTGCGCCAAAGCCAAGGATTGCTGTGCCGAGTTGACCGATGCGCGTGCTTGATCAACTTGCGCTTGGTAGGTGATGGTTGAGAGCTCTGCCAGAACGTCGCCTTTGTTGACCGTTTGCCCTTCACGCACCAAGACCTGCGCGACTTCGCCGCTAGCGCGCGCACTAATTAAAGTTTGTTGATAAGGATTGAGTGAGCCTGACAAAGGCAGCACCTTGTCAAATGCTGTGGACTGAACCTCGACCAACTCAGAAGTTTTAATTTGTACCACACTGGCAGGCGGTGCTTTGGCACGTGAGGCTTTGGTCAAGGCTTGAAATACACGAAAACCGATAAACAGTGCCAATACCAATAGCAGTACTGTCACCCACTGTTTGCGTCGGGACAGCGCGAAAAAATTAAATCGAATTGCCATAATGAGCCAATATTAAATTTTAATGAATACAAACCCTGAATTTTAAAGCAAATTAACGTAGAAAACGTGCATGTGCGTCAACCTTTACAAAACTTTACAGGAGCGAACTTAAGCGTGGCTGACCAAACGGAAATCGCGCATGCGAAAGCCCAAGGCAAACAGCACTGCAAAATAAACCACCGCACTCGCAGCAATCACCGCAAAAAGCAGCGCGGCGCGTTTGATTAATGCCGTGATGCCGTTGTTCATTGACAGCCAGTCCACCTGTTGGCTGGCAAAATACGCCACAACCGCCATCACCAAAACCGCCGTCGAAGTTTTGACAATAAAACCCAGCCAGTCACGACCACCGCCCAACATCCCGCGGCGGCTCAGTAAAAACACCAAAATAGCCGCGTTCAAACATGCGCCCAAACCAATCGACAAGGACAAACCCGCATGTTGTAAATAGGGAACAAACAGTAAATTCATCAATTGAGTGGCAATCAAAACCCCAATACCGATCAACACGGGTGTGAGAATATCTTGTTTGGCATAGTACGCACTGGCCAAAATTTTCACAGAAATCAAACCGAGTAAACCAAATGAATACATGGTCAAAGCCTGCGCGGTTTTCTGTACATCCACTGCGGTGAAGCGACCGTGTTGAAATAAAGTGCTGGTCAGCGGTACCGCCAAAACACCTAAGCCGACCGCCGCAGGCAAAGCCAGCAACAAGGTCAAACGTAAACCCCAGTTCAACAGTTTTTTGTACTCCAGCACATCACCAGAGGCATGGGCGCGGGTCAGACTGGGCAGCAAAATTGTGCCCAGTGCCACACCGAGCATGCCCGTGGGAAACTCCATCAAACGG
>JAGNWC010000013.1 GCA_017986195.1 Hydromonas sp. | reverse complement strand
GACCGCCGTGTCCTTGCAGTTCCAACACATGCTCACCCGTGTAGGAATGCGGTGCAGGAAAATACAGTGCGATGCCGTGGTCAATCGGTGCACCGTCGGCATCCATAAATGCACCGTAGTGCGCGCGGCGTGGCGTGAGTGTGCGTTGACACACCGTGTTCATCAATGCGTGTATGGTCGCCGCTGTGCCCGATGCGCGAACCACGCCGACCCCACCCTGCCCTGCGGCGGTGGCGATGGCGACAATGGTGTCATTGTCTGTGGGGTTGTGCTTATCAATGGACATCATGGGGTGGGTTCATTTATAGTGATGAGGCGTTAGAATTTTGTTTTCGTCATTGCGAGCGCACGCGAAGCAATCCACCATTTTATATCACTGAGTGTGTTTGGATTGCTTCGCCAATAACTGGCTCGCAATGACATCTTTGGTTTTACAAAAATATTCGTTTTAAAAAATTTCCATATTCGAGGTATTTTATCATGCTCACATGGACGGACGGCGCACTATTTGCCTTGTGCGCCACGACTTCGGCGATTACTTCTGCCATTGGTGTGGGCGGCGGCATCTTGCTTTTGGCTTTTTTGAGCAATCTGTTGAGCGCGAATTTGGTGATTCCGATTCACGGCGCAACGCAGTTGGTGAGCAATCTCTCACGCTCTTTATTGGATTGGCGGCTCGTGCAGTGGCGACGCTTGATGTTGCCTTTTTTGCCAGGGGCTTTGTTGGGTGGCGCTGTTGGTTATTTGATGTTGGGACGGTTCTCGTTCGAGCACCTGCCTTTGATTTTGGGTGTGTTTATATTGCTCATCACATGGACACGGCTGATTCAGAGTTTGGGCGTGTTGTTTAATAATATGACGGTGCTCGGTGCGTGGCTCACCAGTTCATCCTTGTTCATCGGCTCTATGGGCTTGATGCTGCCGCCCATTTTATTGCACAAAGGTTTGAGCAAAGATGAGGTGATTCTGACCCATTCTGCCATGATGAGCGTCATGCACGCTTTTAAAGTCGCCGCTTATGTCTTGACGGGGTTCGCTTTTTTTCAGTACGCATCGATGATGGCGTTGATGCTTGCAGGCTCGCTGGTGGGCACATATGCGGGTAAGTTTTTACGCGGGCGCATCAATGAACAACGCGGTGTGTGGATTTTAAAATGGGTGACCACACTGGCGGCGATTCAACTCATCATCACGGCGTTGTATC
Source organism: Hydromonas sp. (assembly GCA_017986195.1). GTDB lineage: Bacteria > Pseudomonadota > Gammaproteobacteria > Burkholderiales > Burkholderiaceae > CTSOIL-112. Next base: position 16,048 of record JAGNWC010000013.1, on the reverse strand, counting down.
GTTATTCACAATAATACCGACTTCACATTGGCTTCACCAAGATCACACAATCAAACGGTATCATCACGGGAACTTAAGTAAGGAGACTTTATGCGCATCTCGCATTTATTATGTGGCTTGGCTTTGGCATTTAATCTGAGTGGTTGTTGGGCAGAGACCCTCGCGCCGCACAGCATCCCAACAGAACCCCAAACCATTCAAGCATCGCGTGCGGATGGCTTTGTTGCGAAGCAATTGGTTGCGTCGGCGCGTGCGCAAATCGGCGTGACGCTGGCGTATGACCCTGCCTACACCGCAATCGCTTATCCCAACGGTGATGTTGCACAAGAAAAAGGCGTGTGCACCGACGTGGTCATCCGCGCCATGCGTGCACAAAAAATCGATTTACAAGTGCTGGTTCATGAGGACATGAAACGCGCATTCGAAAAATACCCGACGCGCTGGGGGCTCAGGCGTCCCGATGCGAGCATTGACCATCGACGGGTGTTGAACTTAGAGGTGTTGATGCAACGCAAAGGCAAATCTATACCCATCACGCACAACCCGAGCGACTATCGAGCGGGTGATTGGGTGACGTGGCGCGTGGGTGATGATAAACTGCCGCACATTGGCATTGTGTCTGATCGTCAGAGTCTGGCAGGCACGCCTTTGATTATCCATAATATTGGGCGGGGCACACAAGAAGAGGACATATTATTTGCGTTTCCGATTACGGGGCATTTTCGTTGGTAAACTTGTTTTTTCTATACAGGAGCAAGGCATGGAGCATTCGATTTCAAGAGGCATGGTTATTTTAGGACTGCTGTTGGCGGTGGGCATGTCGGCGGCGGCGTTTATCTTTGGGGTGCAGGCCAAACAAATTGGCGCGACCCAGCAAACCATCACGGTCAAAGGCGTGGCGGAAAAAGCCGTGGATGCGACCAACGCCGAATGGAGTGTGACCCTGAAAAGCCGTGGTGAAGATTTTGCCAGTGCCTTGGCAAATTTGCGCCGAGAAAAACCTGCTTTAGAAGGTTTTTTGGCGCAATATGGTTTTAAAGCCGAAGCCTTAAGTTATGGCGCGGAAGATGTGCAGGTGCATTATGAAACCATCACCAATGAGCAGGGGCGCGAGCAAAGTGTGCAACGCGGCTACGATGCCTCCATGACGGTGTTTGTGAAAACCGAGGATTTGCAAAAAGTCCAAGAAGCGCGTGACAAAATCATTGACTACCAAGCCCAAGGACACGCACTCGACGTGGGCGAGGTGCGCTTTATGGTCGGCAATTTGAGTGACATCAAACTCGCGCTGATTGGCGAAGCGACCAAGGATGCCAAAATCCGCGCCGATGAATTTGCCAAAAACGGCAACGCACAAGTCGGTACCATGCGCTCGGCTTCGCAAGGCACGTTTGATATTTTGGCAGCAGACGGCGACACGGACAGTGGCGATGGTGGCGGTGGTTCATACAGCACCAGCACTGTTCATAAAAAAGTGCGTGTGGTGGTGACCATCGTGTACAACACCAAAAATTAAATTTTGAATTTTATTTGGGCGCAATCGGACTTGCGCACGCACGGATTGCCCCTAAATTACCACAGCCACTTGCACACAGCCTGATAACACGGGTATTATGGGCGCAATCTCGACACAGCCCACGCAATGAATCCTAAGCAACGTGGGTTTTGTGTTGCCAAATTGAACTGAGTGTTTCAATTGATTTTATAGAAACACCCACAACCAAAACAACACCCAAAAGGTTCAAACCATGAGCAAAACGCTAATCATTGCGGAAAAACCATCCGTTGCCAACGACATTGCGCGGGTCATTGGTGGCTGTGTGAAAAAGGACGACCACCATGAAAATGACCAGTATGTCATTGGCTCGGCGGTCGGTCATTTGCTCGAATTGTGTGTGCCTGAGGAATTTGACATCAAGCGTGGCAAATGGAGTTTCACCCACCTGCCGCACATCCCGCCGCATTTTGATTTGCGCCCGATTGCCAAATCTGAAGCGCGTTTAAAATCATTGGCAAAACTCATCCGCCGCAAAGACATCTCACACATTGTCAATGCCTGTGACGCGGGGCGTGAGGGCGAATTGATTTTCCGCTACATCATGCAATACACCAAAGCCAAACAACCCTCGCAACGCCTGTGGTTGCAAAGTATGACCCCGCAAGCCATCCGTGATGGTTTGGCGCATCTGCGCAGCGATGCGCAAATGTTGAATTTAGCCGATGCGGCGCGCTCGCGCTCAGAGGCCGATTGGCTGGTGGGTATCAATGGCACGCGCGCGATGACCGCATTTAACTCGCGCGATGGCGGATTTTTCCTCACCACCGTGGGACGTGTGCAAACGCCAACTTTGACCGTGGTGGTCGAGCGCGAAGAAGCAATTCGTAAATTTGTGTCGCGCGATTATTGGGAAGTGCATGCAGAATTTATTGCCGCGCAAGGCATTTACACAGGGCGTTGGTTTGACCCAAAATTTGACAAAAACGCTAAGGAAAACTTAGAAGACGCCGAGCGCAAAGACAATCGTCTGTGGAGCAAAGCCGCTGCCGACACCGTGGTCATGGCGTGCAAAGGTCAGTCAGGCAACGTGAGCGAGGAGTCCAAACCAGCGACGCAAATGTCGCCGCCGCTGTTTGATTTGACCAGTTTGCAACGCGAGGCCAATGCGCGCTTTGGTTTCTCGGCGAAAAACACCTTGGGCTTGGCGCAGGCTTTGTACGAAAAACACAAAGTCTTGACCTACCCGCGTACCGATTCCAAAGCCTTGCCTGAGGACTATGTGAACACGGTCAAACAAACCGTGGAACTGCTCAAAGAGCAAAACAACTACACCCGTTTTGCCCAGCAGATTGAGAAAAACGACTGGGTCGGCAAACACCAAAAGAACAAGCGAATTTTTGACAATGCCAAAATTTCGGATCACTTTGCGATTATCCCGACTCTGCAAGCCCCGAAAAGCCTGTCAGAACCCGAACAAAAACTCTACGATTTGGTGGTCAAACGCTTTATGGCGGTGTTCTTCCCACCTGCAGAATTCATGGTCACCACGCGCATCACTAAAGTATCGGGGCATCATTTTAAAACCGAAGGACGCGTGCTGACCAACGCAGGTTGGTTGGCGATTTACGGTCGCGACCAGCAAAAAGACGAGGATTTATTGATTGCGGTCGCGCCCGATGAAAAAGTCAAAACCGACAGCGTTGAGCCCAAGGGACTACAAACCCGCCCACCTGCTCGATACAGTGAAGCGACCTTGCTCTCGGCGATGGAAGGCGCGGGTAAATTACTGGATGATGAAGAACTCAAATCCGCCATGAGTGGTAAGGGTTTGGGTACGCCCGCAACGCGCGCGGCAATTATCGAGGGCTTGCTGACTGAAAAATACCTTGTGCGCGAGGGGCGCGAAATCATCCCGACCGCCAAAGCATTTCAGTTGTTGACCCTTTTGCGCGGATTGGGTGTGGAAGAACTGACCTCGCCTGAACTCACAGGCAACTGGGAAAACAAACTCGCGCAGATGGAGCGCGGCGAACTCAAGCGCGACGCCTTCATGCGCGAAATCGCGCAGATGACCCAAATCATCGTCAAACGCGCCAAAGAATACCAAGCCGACACCGTCCCAGGGGATTACGCCACGCTCAAAACCCCCTGCCCGAGTTGTGGTGGCGTGATCAAAGAAAACTACCGACGCTTTGCCTGCACGCAGTGTGAGTTCAACATGAGCAAAACCCCCGGTGGGCGCACGTTTGAAATTGCCGAGGTTGAGGACTTGCTCAAAACCCGCGAAACGCCGCTGTTGCAAGGATTCCGCAGTAAAATGGGTCGCCCTTTTGCCGCGATACTGCGCATTGTCGAAGACGCTGAATCACCCGCGAAAATGAAAATGGAATTTGATTTTGGTCAATCGCGTGACGATGAAGAAGCCCCTGATTTTTCAGGTAAAACCGCTTTGGGCAAATGTCCAAAATGTGGCGGCAATGTCTATGAGCATGGTTTGAGTTACTACTGTGAACATGCGGTGGGTGCGGAGAAAAACTGCGATTTCCGCTCAGGACAAGTGATTTTGCAACAAATCATCGAGCCCGAACAAATGAGCAAACTGCTTACCTCGGGGCGCACCGATTTACTCACGAACTTTAAATCTGCGCGAACTGGGCGGTTGTTCAAAGCCTACTTGGTGTGGGACAAAAAAGCGGGCAAAACCGTGTTTGAGTTTGAAGCCAAGACACCCAAAGCAGAATCGAAAAAAGGCTCTGTGGCGAAAACCGTCGCCAAGGATGAAGCCACGACCGAGAGCAAGCCCGCCAAAGCAGTGAAAAAAACCACTGCGAAAGCCAAGCCGAAAGCCAAAACCACAACAGCAAAAGCTAAAGAAACCGATGGCGTGCCGATGGACGATACACCGCCGTTGTCTGCGTATGATGATGAACCACCGTTTTAAACGGGTTTGAACACCAAAGGAGTTGGCTATGAGTGCGCAAATTTTAAGTACGGTGATGACGCTACTTGTGATTGGCTTGCTCAATGGCATTGCCATCGCGCAACCGCAGGTGTTCCGCTGGGAAACTGAGTTGTGCCGTGCGCGTGCATCGTATGATGACCAAAAAGTCAGCGCGCACCAACTCAAAGCCACGCTTGATTTAAATGCCGATCGACTCATTCGTTTGTATGATGACAAAAAGACCCAAGCACACAATGATGCAGAGCATGAGCGAGTTCAACAATTTTTACGCACCCCTTCTAACTTTATCGCACATCCTGCGGTGGAAGTGGTGCGTCAACGCATGATAGAACGCGATCGGTTTTTTTATAAATTAGATAAAGTCAAACGACAGGCGCGGCAGACGCAGGACTATCGGGTGTTAGACGAGTTTGCACCTGCGCAAACAGCGCAGTGCCAAACAATAGCGCAATTGTTGCAAAGCCCCGCATCGGAACAAAAAATGGCAGCGGCCACACGCATTTTGTCCGAAAGTTGCCTCGACAATGCGAGTCCCGATGAATGTGTTGCTCGTTCATTGAGCCGCTGGGCGCAATCTACGGATGCCATGAATTTGGAGTTGTTGGGTTATCATTGGGGAAATTGCGCCAACCACCAACAACCCGACATCACAGATGCAGAGCGAACGGCATCTGAAAAAGTATTCAAACAAAATGTTGGTAAAGTTCGCTATTATGATTGCGAAGAGCCTTAATCAATCAAGGAGCACACCATGCTGTACCTATCCATCCCCGAACTCATTACCGAAGCCGCGCAACTCGTCCCCGCGATTAAAACTGCGGGTGTGAGTGCGACATCCGAGCGACTTAATCAATTACAAGACAAAACCATCGTGGTCAAATACGGTGGTAACGCCATGACCGATACGGTTTTGCAACAGCAATTTGCACAAGACGTTGCCCTACTGTCGGCGATGGGTGTGGACATGCTGGTGGTGCATGGCGGTGGGCCGCAGATTGATGCGATGCTCAAACGTGTGGGGATTGAAGGTCAATTCATTCAAGGGATGCGCGTGACCGATGCCGACACCATGGCGATTGTTGATGGCGTGCTTTGCGGTAATGTGCAAGGGCAGATTGTCAATCTCATCAATCAAGCTGGTAAAAGTTTTGGCGTGCGTGCGGTCGGTGTGAGCGGTAAAGATGGGCGCATGATACGTGTGAAAAAACTGCTCTTACCCGATGCACAAGATGCGAGTGTGCAGCACGACATTGGTTGGGTCGGTGATGTGGTGGGCGTGGACACGGCGGTGCTGGATGCTTTGATTGAAGCCGAATTCGTCCCAGTGGTCTCGCCGATTGCCGCCGATGATGCGGGTGTGAGCCACAATGTCAATGCGGATGTGGCGGCGGGCGAGATTGCCTGCGCGGTGCGTGCGCATAAATTGATGTTGCTCACCAATATCAAAGGCGTTTTGGACAAACAGGGTGAATTGATTACCGAGATTGACAGCGTGCGCGCCGACGCGCTCAAAGCCGATGGTACGCTGTACGGCGGTATGTTGCCCAAAATTGATTCGGCATTAGACGCGGCCAAACGCGGTGTGGGTGCGGTGCACATTGTCGATGGGCGCGAGCCGCATATTTTGTTGCAATCGCTGTTGTCTGACGCGGCAGTGGGCACGAAAATTAGCGTGTGAAGAAGAGAAGTCATTGCGAGCAGATTCATCGCGAAGCAATCCACCTGAGTTCATTCAATTGAATCCGTGTGGATTGCTTCGCTGGTAAACTATCGCTCGCAATGACGGTGAAAAATCTAAGGAATAACATGAATTGGGAACAATGGGACAACGCCAAAATCGCAGGGTGCGCGTTGTGCGAACAGGCAGGCGGCGAATTGATTTGGCAAAACGAGCAACTGCGCGTGGTGCTGGTTGATGACAAGTTGTTCGCAGGATTCACGCGAGTGATTTGGCAGGAACACGTGGTGGAGATGACGGATTTATCACTTGAGCAGCGCAATCTGTTGATGCGCACCGTGTACTTGGTCGAGACCATCCAACGCGAAGTGCTCAAGCCGACCAAAATCAATTTGGCGAGTTTGGGCAATATGACGCCGCACCTGCATTGGCACGTCATTCCGCGTTTTGAGCATGATGCGAATTTCCCCAATCCCGTGTGGGCATTGAGCGCGGAGGATGCGAAAAACGCCCAATCAAATGGCTTGAGTCAAGAGGTATTGACCGACTATGTGCGCGCTTTGAAAATCGCGTTGTGGTCGTAAACGTCCTTACGATAATACTGCGCGCCATGACACGCTCAGGGTTCGTTGTTTGATAGAATGGCATTGTTGCCCGTAAACCCAAAATATCAGAAAGAAAAAAATGCCCCAAGTATTTGACGTCGTTATCATCGGTAGTGGTTTAGCGGGCATGAGCTGCGCCCTGTCGTTGGATTCGAAATACAAAATCGCGCTGGTTTCCAAAGGCGCACTCATCAGCGGTTCGTCCGACTATGCCCAAGGCGGCATCTCGGCGGTGATGGACGACGATGATCATTTTGACAACCATGTGCGCGATACCTTTGTTGCAGGGGCACAACTGGGCGAACTCGAGGCCATCAAATACATCATCACCCACGCGCCCGATTCGATTGAATGGCTGATGAGCCAAGGGGTCAAGTTCAATTTTGAGCATGGTGAACTTCACCTCACGCGCGAAGGCGGACACAGCCACCGCCGCGTGGTGCACGTGGATGATTTCACAGGTCATGCGGTGCAAACCGCTTTGGCACAACGCGTGCGCGAGCGCGACAATATCCAAGTGTTTGAGAACAACATTGCGGTGGATTTGATTACCGACAAACACACCCGCGCGATTGAGCAAAAAAGCAAAGATGCGCGTTGCTACGGCGTGTATTTGCAAAATATCCACACGCGCGAAATCAAATCCATCAAAGCCAAGTTCACCGTGATTGCCACAGGCGGCGCGGGTAAGGTTTATAAAGTTACGACCAATCCCGACAGCAATTCGGGTGATGGCATTGCGATGGCATGGCGTGCGGGTTGCCGTGTGGTCAACATGGAATTCATGCAATTTCACCCGACCTGCTTGTACCATCCGCATGCCAAATCATTTCTGATTTCAGAAGCCCTGCGCGGCGAAGGCGGTATTTTGCGTTTGCCGAGTAAAGACGGCAAAGAGGGTTATCGTTTTATGTTTGACCACGATGAGCGTGGCGAACTCGCACCGCGTGACATCGTTGCCCGTGCGATTGACTTTGAGATGAAAAAAAACGGCATCGACTGCGTGCATTTGGACATGACCCATTTGCCCGAAGCGTTTTTGCGCGAGCACTTCCCCAATATCTATGCCAAATGTACCGAGTTGGGGATTGACATGGCACACCAACCGATTCCCGTCGCACCAGGGGCGCATTACACCTGCGGTGGCGTGGCGACCAATTTAGAAGGTAAAACCGATGTGCAGCACCTCTACGCCATTGGCGAAGTCGCCTATACAGGGCTGCACGGTGCCAACCGCCTTGCGTCGAATTCACTGCTCGAATGCGTGGTCATGGGACAAGCGGTTGCGCGTAACGTTGCGCAACTGTCCGCCACCGAAATTGACTATCGAGTACCCGAACTATTTGACTGGGACGCATCGCGCGTGATTCCGTCGGATGAAGCGGTGATGATTACCCACAGTTGGGATGCCTTGCGCAGTGTGATGTGGAATTACGTGGGCATTGTGCGCAGCGACAAACGCTTAGAATTTGCAAAAAAACGCATCGAAATGCTCAAAACCGAGGTCAACGATTATTACCAACAATACCAAATCACGCCTGACTTGATTGAGTTGCGCAATCTGCTCACCTGCGCCGAACTGATTATCAACAGCGCGAGTTTCAGACACGAGTCGCGCGGATTGCATTATAGTTTGGACTACAAGCGCGAATTGCCGAAAGCCTTACCAACAATTGTGACCCCGAAAAATTAATATTAGAGGTTTATCAATGATTAGATTATTACTTACCATAGGGATAATACTGTTTTCTTTGCGGGCAGAAGCCTTAGATCAGCCTAAGATTATTGTCGAGAAAAAAGGAAATGTAACCAACTACCGAATAGAGGGTAACTTAGAGCCAGAACAAAATCTACCCTGTATAAGTTTGGCCGACGTTCACAACCTTTATACGCCTCCTGATTTATATACGGCCGTCAAGTCGTGTGTCAAAAAAGCAAACTATCCCAATGCCATTGATTTATTTATGTTGGCAGGTGCATACTCTTCGTACGACGCGCTTAGAGTCTCTGATAAAACGGCAGGACAGGGACGAACGGTTTTGATTATGCAACTATTCAATGGTTTTAATGACCAAGAAAAAGCGGAATTGCAGAATGAGTTTCTGCGAAGAAAAAACGACTCGAATAATCCAACATTGTGTCAACAAATAAAACAAATTGGTAAGCCCAACTACTTTCCTAAATACATGATTTTGCACGGTATGAAAGCGTTTACAAGCAATCCGTATGAAAACGCACTGGCTTTAGATTTTAATGGGCAAGAACAATGGCAGTTAATTCTTAAAAATTACCTCCATTGCCCCGAGTAAATGCTTTAAATGAGTTTGTGAAAAAGAGCCCTTTTTATCAGATTAACTTTGGAGAAAAATATGTCTGCATGGTCAGATGGTTATGTGAGTGATATTAATTACACATATGGTTATTACACAGAACTGAACCCGAATCGGGTGGTGTTGCCATTTTTGATGGCGGGCTTGGCCGCGCCCAAGGTGGCGGCTGCGTGTGAATTGGGTTTTGGGCAAGGCGTGTCTTTGAATGCCCATGCGGCAGCGGGCAATGCGGCTTGGTGGGGTACGGATTTTAATCCTGCACAAGCGGGTTTTGCTCAGGAGTTGGCCGAGCAAGCGGGCAGCTCGGCGCACATTGTGGATCAAGCGTTTGGTGAGTTTTGTAGCCGCACGGATTTGCCCGATTTTGATTTTATTGGTTTGCACGGCATTTGGTCGTGGGTGTCGAATGAAAACCGACATATTTTGGTCGACTTTGTCCGCCGCAAACTCAAGGTGGGCGGTGTGTTGTACATCAGTTACAACACCTTACCGGGTTGGGCGGCTGCGGGGCCGATTCGCCATTTATTGGCTGAGCACGCGCATGTCATGGGGGCAACGGGTCAGGGCATGGTGCAAAGGGTCAAAGACTCGGTGGCATTCACCCAAGATTTATTGGCTTTGAGCCACAGTTACACCCGTCAAGTCCCCGCCATTCCTGAGCGTATTCAGGAGATTGGTAAGCAAAATCCCTATTACTTGGCACATGAGTATTTCAATCGCGATTGGCATCCGATGTATTTTTCCGACATGCAAAACTGGTTGGAAGATGCAAAAGTCAGTTATGCCTGCTCGGCCAACTTCTTAGAAGACTTTGCGACAGGGTTGTTTGACGAAGAGCAGCAGGCATTTTTAGCAAAAATCACCGATCCTTCTTTTGCACAAACCGCCAAAGATTATTTGCTCAACAAACAGTTTCGTAAGGATTATTGGGTGAAAGGTGCTCGTAAAATCAGCAGCGTACAAGTTGAGCAGGCTTGGCAGCAATTGCGCTTTTTGTTGGTGGCACCTGTTGATGATGTGGTATTAACCATCCGCAGCCATAGAGAGGTGTCTCTGCGTCCTGAAATATTTAAACCCATTTTGAATGTTTTGGCTGACCACAAACCACACGATGTGACAGAAATCATGGCGGGGCTTGATGCAACTGTCAATCGCAATCAATTGTATGAAGCTTTGAGTCTATTACACGGTAAAGGCGATGTGGCACTGGTACAGGATGATGCTGTGATTGCCAGTGCCACCGAACGTTGTGCTCGTTTGAATCGTCATTTGATGCAAGTCAGCCGTGTGAGTTCTGATGTGTCTTACTTGGTCAGTCCTGTTTCTGGCGGTGCCATTACCTACAATCGCATCAATCAATTGTTCTTGTTGGCCTATACGCAAGGCTTGCGCAAGCCCAAGGAATGGGTGGATTTTGTGTGGCAGATTTTAAATGCTCAGGGGCATTTATTGATGCACGAAGGCAAAACCCTACAAACCGAAAAAGAAAATCGAGCTGAATTGCTGCGCTTGGCACAAATTTTCGTGGATAAATACTTGGTGATTGCCCGTGCCTTGGCTGTGGTGGCAGACTAAGCAAAAGCGGTAAAAACCTGTGTTTGCATGTCAAAGAGGACGCATTGAGCGTCCTCTTTGTTTGTGAACCGACTGATTGGATTGATTGGGTTTAGGCAGGCCCCATATTCGGTTGAAAATCAGTTTGCTCTTTATTTTGTTCCAATTTTTTCTGCGCCGCGGCAAAGTCGAGCATGCGGTCAATCGGCAATTTTGCGCGTTTGGCTATCGCAGGGTCGATGTGGATTTCATTGTAGCCTGTACCGATTTTGTCGATGACTTCAGCAAGATTGCGCAACTCATTCATCGCCATCCACGGACAGTGGGCGCAACTTTTACAGGTGGCGGATTGCCCTGCGGTGGGTGCTTCGAGAAAGGTTTTGTGCGGGTGTTGTTGGCGCAATTTGTGCATCATGCCGTTGTCGGTGGCAACGATGAAGGTATCGACTTCGGGAAATTGTGTGGGCGCATTCAGAATCGCCGAGGTCGAGCCGACCACATGCGCGAGCGCAACCACGCTTTCGGGGGATTCGGGGTGCACCAATACTTTGGCCGTCGGATGTTTGGCAATCAATTGTTCGAGTTCAATCGCTTTGAATTCATCGTGTACGATGCACGAGCCATTCCACAACAACATGTCTGCACCCGTTTCGCGTTGGATGTAGCCGCCTAAATGACGGTCAGGTGCCCAGAGAATTTTTTTGCCCTGCGCGTGTAAGTGTGCGACGATTTTCAGTGCAATCGATGAGGTCACCATCCAGTCGGCGCGGGCTTTGACCTCGGCAGAGGTGTTGGCATAGACCACCACTTCGCGCTCGGGATGCGCATCACAAAACGCTGAGAATTCTTCAATTGGGCAACCCAAATCCAGCGAACACTCGGCGCGCAAATCAGGCACGAGCACGGTTTTTTCGGGCGATAAAATTTTGGCCGACTCGCCCATAAAGCGCACGCCTGCGACGATGAGGGTTTGCGCTGGGTGGTCGCGACCAAAACGCGCCATTTCCAAAGAGTCCGAGACAATGCCGCCCGTTTCCTCTGCCAAGTCTTGCAAATCGGGGTGCACGTAGTAGTGCGCCACCAGCAAGGCTTTGTGCTTTTTCAGCCCTGCTTTGATGTGGGTTATCAATGCTGCGCGCTCATCGGCATCAGGCTCAGAGGGCACTTGTGCCCACGCGGTGGCGGTTTTTATGTTGCACGCTGCGCTTGCGTCTGTGGTGGGGAGGTCGTAATCGACTTTGAAAAATTCGGGGGTGTGGGTGTGTGGCATGGGTTCTCGCTGTGTATCGGATAGGGACACCGTCATACTCGAATGGGTCTGTCGGGCATCTATTTAAAACGCTCATTTGTGAATCAATGGTGGGCAGTGCCCACCCTACTAAGTGATTAAACCATCAAACCGCATTCACCCGCATCGAAAAATCAATCGCGCGCACGTGCTTGGTCAAACCACCAATCGAAACTCTGTCCACGCCGAGTTCGGCGTAGCCACGGATGTTGTCTAAACTGACATTGCCTGAGACTTCTAAAATCGCTTGTTTCGCAAACTGTTCAGTATTGATTTTCACCGCTTGGGCGATGTGTTCAAGGTTCATGTTGTCGAGCAAAATCATTTGCGCGCCCGCGCTCAAAGCCTCTTGCAGCTGCACTAAGGTTTCGACCTCGATTTGGATGAAAGGTGCAACCGCGCGCGCTGCGACATCGGGCGCGGACACAATCGCGCGCGCATGTTCCAGTGCCGGTGTGACTCCGCCCGCAGTGGCGATGTGGTTCTCTTTAATCAATATGCCATCGTACAAGCCCACGCGGTGGTTCACGCCGCCGCCGACCACCACTGCGTACTTTTGCGCGAGACGCAGTCCTGGGATGGTTTTGCGCGAATCGACCACATGTGTTTTTGTGCCTGCAATCGCTTTGACATAGGTGTTCACGGTGGTGGCTGTGCCCGAGAGCAGTTGCAAAAAATTCAGTGCGGTACGCTCGGCCGTGACCAATGCGCGTGCCGAGCCCGACATTTCAACCAAGACTTGATTGGGTTCAATCGCATCGCCCTCGGCCACGTGCCAAGTGATTTGAACGCTCGGTTCAACTTGGCGAAACGCCGCATCAAACCACGGCTGGCCGCAGAGAATCGCAGGCTCACGCGCAATGATGCGCCCGTGGGCTTGTTGTTTGGCATCAATCAGCAATGCAGTCAAATCGCCCGTGCGGATGTCTTCATCCAAAGCGCGTTGAACGTCGGTCGCGACGCAATCAGGGGGTGTGAAGTGTGGGTTCATAAATGCTTTCAAAAAACGCCCTCAATCGGGCAGTCAATACCGAAGTTTAACGCAAACATGGGGCTGTCGTCATGCCCCACCTGCAAAACCGCATTGCCGCCATGCTTCATAAACAATAATCGCGGTTGTGTTGGACAAGTTCAAGCTGCGGTTGTTCGGCATCATCGGCAGGCGAATGCGTTGCGTGCTCGGGAAAAAGTCGCGCACCGCATCGGGCAGACCTGCGGTTTCTGAGCCAAATACAAACCAGTCGCCTGCTTGAAATTGCGTTTCGGTCAAGACGTTTGAGCCTTTGGTGGTCAGGGCAAACATTCGCGCGGCATCGGGCTGGGCAGTGCGGATGAATTCATCCCACGACTCATGGGCTTTTAAATCCGCGAACTCATGGTAGTCCAAACCCGCGCGCACCATGCGTTTATCGTCCAACGGAAAACCCAATGGTTTGATGAGGTGTAACTGACAGCCCGTGTTGGCACACAGGCGGATGATGTTGCCTGTATTGGGTGGAATTTCGGGGTGAACCAGAACGATGTTGAACATGATGAATGATGCGGCTGAACGAAAAGGGTATTTTACTTGAGCGGGGTCTTGCGTGTGCGGGCAATCACCACATTATCGACTTGGCGCGCCCCTGCGTTTTTCAACACACGGGCGATTTCATTCAAAGTCGCGCCTGTGGTGATGATGTCGTCAATCAGTAAAACATGGGTATTTTTAAACAGTTTTTTATCTGCCACCGTAAAGGCGTTTTTAACCTGCTTGCGGCGCATATCGGGTTTAACATGGATTTGTAAACGCTCGTGGTGCAGACGGATGATGGCATCTGGCGCGTATGTTGGTACGGCTTCGCGCCAAATATCGCGCAGGGAAATCTGCTGCATGAGCAAACGCAGATGGTTAAAGCCGCGTTCAGCAGTGCGTTCGTCCAACTGCGGCACGAGCACAATCACATCGGGGCGGTGCTGTTGCGCATAGTGGCTCAACGCATGGCGCAGCGCATCGGCCAGCACAGGCGCGAGGTGCAGCGCGTTGTGGAATTTGTATTGCAGCAACATGTGTTGCATCTGCTCGGCGTAGTCGGCGAATGCGATGGTGTGCGTAAACGCAGGTGGCTCGGTGAGGCATTCCAAACAATATGGCTCAGGCGTGCTGAGCAAATGCGCGCATTGCGCGCAGCGGTGAAATTCGTTGGTGTCAGATAGATTGTTGCTCAAATGATGGGGCAGTTGTGCCACGCACTGTGCGCACAATCGAGGTGAGATTGTGTCGCCTTGGGTATTGCGCCCACACAAGACGCAACCACCCACCCATTTGGCAAAGTGGTTATTGCTGAGGATTTTCCAGTGCTGCGCACGCGAGAGCACGTTTGTCAGCCAGTTGGGTTTCGAGTCATGGTAAAATCGCATGGTGTTGTCCATCCGTCGGATGTGCGCATTATCCAATCAAACCCCGCATTTGCCAAGTCACTTATGAAGCCCGTCCGCACGCAACTCCCCGAAAACTTAGTGCACCATGTTGCCCGTGAGTTGCTGCATCGGGCGCAGGTAATTAAACTGCCACTGCGTAACTTGCGCGAAATCAGTCCTGCGCCTTTACCCGTGACCGAGTTAAAAAACGCTTATCCGAAAATGCAGGTAGAGCAATGGCAGATGGTGGAAACCAAAGCCGCGCAAAATCTGTGGCAAAAACTCAATCCATTCGCCCACATCCAAACACAGTCATGGGATGGTTTCACACCCACTGCCGATGCGCAACTGGTCATTGCCCCATTCATCCTCGACGGGTTATATGCGCAAGATGTTTTGACGAACTTAGAACAACTACCGCATTGGTTCGCACCCGATGGCGTGTTGCTGTTTGCCATGCTCGGCGCGGGCGCACTGCCTGAACTGGTCAACCGCGATTCCGACTGGCTCGCCCACCTCAAACATTTGCCCAACATCATGGACACAGGCGCGCGCTTGCAGGCTTTGCGCTTTGGTTTGCCAGTGCTGGATGTCGAAACCGTGCGCTTGGGCTACAGCGATGCCGAGACCTTGTGGGCCGATGTGTTGGGTATCAGTCCGAGTTTACGCGCATTGGATGAGCCATCGCAAAACACTTGGTGCGAAAAAACCCACACCGAATTCGCTCAAGGCGTACACGAGTTGTCACTGGAAATCATCTATGGGCAAGTGTGGCAGCCGAGAACACCCAATACCCAACGAGACGATGGGGTGCGCACGGTTTCGTTGGAATCATTGACGCACAGTTTAAAATCACATCGTACCCACTAAGTAAAGGAGCGTTTCATGAAATACAATTTAAAGATTCTATTGGGCGCGTTTGCACTCGGTTTGGCATTGACCGCGTGCCAACCAACCGCGCAATATTTAAATGGCAACATCACCGCGAGCAACCTGCGCACTGATATCTCATTGACTTCGCACAAAGGCGAGCCTTTGCAAATCAACAGTCCACAAAAAGGCAAGGTCTCGGCGGTGTTTTTCGGCTATACCCAATGCCCCGATATCTGCCCGACCACCTTGGGTAAAATGAAAATCGTCATGGAGCAACTCGGTGCAGATGCGGATAAAGTGCGCGTGGTTTTTGTCACCGTTGACCCAGAGCGTGATACGGGCGCGTTGCTCAAAGAATACATGGGCGCGTTCAACCCGACATTCACGGGCGCGTACACCGACCCTGCGCAAACCAAAACAATGGCCAATCAATTTCAAGTGGTGTATGAAAAAGTCGGCACAGGTCCGAACTACATCGTCAACCACACCGCCAATTTATATCTGCTGGATGAAAACGGACGCACGGTTGTTTCTGTGCCGTATGAAGCCAAACCTGAAACCATTACTCATGACATCAAGCAAATGTTGGCGCAATATCGATAAGGTTGAACAGGGGGTGTGGCGCGTCATTGCGAGCGATGTTTTATCTGCGTGGCAATCCATACCGCAGTGATTAAATAGATATTGGTCAATCGCCTGTGCTTAGGCTTTTAAAACTTCGCACACCACCTGATGCGCGCCAGCGGCATCCGCGAGCCAAATCTCGCCGTCTGAAATCGAGCATTGCAGCGACATATTGCGCTGACAGACTGCGGTCAAACCCGAAGTATCGGGCAACATAAACACCGAAACCTTACCCAGCG
>JAGNWC010000084.1 GCA_017986195.1 Hydromonas sp. | reverse complement strand
GCACCATGTCTTTAATCGAATTGACGTATTCGGTGGATTCTTTCTCAGGGTTGGTGTCGTCAAAACGCAGGTGACAGCGACCACCGTAACTGTGCGCTGTGCCAAAATTCAAACAAATGCTTTTCGCGTGCCCGATGTGCAGGTAACCGTTCGGCTCAGGTGGAAAACGTGTGACCACACTTGGCAACGGTTTACCTTGCGCATCCATGCGATGGGCGTATTTGCCTGTGGCGATGTCGGCATCAATTTTTTGGCGGATGAAATTGGATGCTTCAGCGTGTTCGGGGTTATGGTCAATTGGGCTTGCTGTGCTCATGCGGGTCTTTCAAATTCAAATGTGATTGGTTGTGTTGCGGGCTTTATTTTAATGAACTGTCGCGCTGATTGTGATCGGCGCATCCATTTCCTGCGCATTGAGTTCGCGAATGTGTTTT
The DNA here is from genome assembly GCA_017986195.1 of Hydromonas sp. GTDB lineage: Bacteria > Pseudomonadota > Gammaproteobacteria > Burkholderiales > Burkholderiaceae > CTSOIL-112. The sequence continues at coordinate 5,533 of JAGNWC010000084.1, read as the reverse complement.
TTAATACTGGCAATATCAAAGGACTGCAATACGCGGTTCAACGCCTCTTGCGATTGCTCAATTGAGGCCTCTAAAATCCGCGCTTTAACGGGCAAAATCTGCATTTGCTGCATTGAAAATTCGCTCAACCCCATCGCGAGAAACAGACGCGTGAGCTTGGCATTGCCCGCCATTTCACCGCAAATCGACACCGACTTATGCGCCAATTGCGTCGCGCGAATGGTGAATACGATGAGTTGCAACACCGCAGGGTGCAACTCCTCATACAAATGCGCCACGTCCGAATCGCCACGATCCACGGCAAGGGTGTATTGGGTCAAATCATTCGTACCGATTGAGACGAAGTCAATCAATGGTAACAAAGCATTGAGTATCAGTGCCGCAGAAGGAATCTCAACCATGATTCCAATCGGCATCTGCGCATCAAACGGTATGTTTTCGGCGCGTAATTGCACACGCGCTTGCTCAATCAAATGCAAAGTTTGCTGCAATTGTTCGACACCGCTAATCATTGGGATGAGCAGTTTCGCCGAACCATAATGTGAGGCACGTAAAATGGCTCGAATTTGCGTGATGAACATATTGGGGTTTGCCAAACAGTAGCGCACAGCCCGCAATCCCAAAGCAGGGTTGACTGAAGTTTCGTAATCATCGGTCGAGAGTTCTTTGTCCGCACCAATGTCCAAGGTGCGAATGGTCACAGGTTTGCCATTCATCGCCACCACGGCGGCTTTATAAAAATTAAATTGTTCCGACTCGTCGGGAGAGTCTTTGCGGTTCATAAATAAATATTCCGAGCGAAATAAGCCCACGCCGTCCGCGCCAATGGTGTGCAGGCGGGCAATATCGCTCGGCGACTCGATGTTCGCCATCAACTGAATTGCCACGCCATCAAGCGTGCGCGTATCGCGCCCAATCAACTCGGCCAAGCGTTGCTCTTCTTCAATCTGCGCTTGTTGTACTTGGCGATAATGCGAGAGGATGAGTTCGTCAGGATTGACCAGCACCACACCGTTGACCCCATCGACAATCACCATTTCATTGGCGCGAATGATGCTGCGCGCTTGTCCTGTGGATACCACTGCGGGCAGACCCAAACCACGCGCGACAATCGCCGTGTGGCTGTTCGGTCCACCTGTATCGGTGATAAAGCCCGCGAGTGAGCGACCTTTGAACTGCAACATGTCCGCAGGCGCAATGTCATGCGCGACCAAAATCATGTCCGAGTCAAATGCCTGCGGTAACTCACAAACCAATTGATTGTTTTGGCGCAACGCGCGCATGATGCGCGTACCGACCTGCATCACATCGTGCTTGCGTTCGCGCAGGTACTCGTCCTCAAACGCATCAAACTGGGCAATCAACTCGTTGACTTGTTCCGAGAGTGCCCATTCGGCGTTGTAGCGTTTTTCCGTAATTAAATCCAGTGCCGCTTGTGCAATCAATTCATCGCGTGCAATCATGCTGTGCACCGCCAGCATCGCGCTCATCTCGACGGGCGCGTCCTCGTCTAAATTTGACTGTAAATGCGTGAACTCGCCTTGCACCGACTGCAAGGCATCGGAAAATCGTGCCAACTCATCGGCGACTTGTTCACTTTTAATCAAATAATGCTGAGCCTCAAGGCTGACGTGCGAGAGCAAATGGGCGCGACCAATCGCCACCTTGTCGCTGACGCCGATGCCATGAATGCTAAACGTCATGCTTATTCGCCTTCGCCAAACTTATCAGCAATCACCGCCAGCACCGCGTCCAATGCGGCTTGTTCGTCCTCGCCGTCCGCTTCGATGGTGAGGGTTGAGCCGATGCCCGCCGCGAGCATCATCACGCCCATAATGGATTTGGCGTTGACACGGCGACCGTTGCGAATAATCCATACATCACTTTTAAATGGCGTGACGGTTTGGGTCAATACCCCCGATGCACGCGCATGTAAACCGAGTTTATTGATAATGGTAGTATCGCTTTGAACCATGGGAATTCCTTCAATCTTAAAAAATTTAACAGCTTGGGCAAATATTGCCCTGTTCGGTTTGATAAACAAAGACACCGCGCTGACCGCCTTCGACCACTTTGGCCGTCAACTCAGACAAAGATAAATTGCGATAACACATCGCACGCAACAACGCAGGTAAATTCACACCATACACCAAAGCCACGGGCTCACCTGCTTCTATCAGGCGCACCGCGCAATTGGCAGGAGTCGCGCCACAAATATCGGTGAACACCAATACGCCCGCGCCACTGTCTAAAGCGCGGATGGTGTCGCGCGCCAGTGCCTGCACTTGTTCGGTGTCTTGATCGGCGAGTACATCCATCACTTCAACGGCAATCGGCTTGCTTTTGTACACATGGGTCAGCGTGGCCAAAAAGGCTGCGCCAAGCGGAGCGTGCGTCAATAATAAAATTCCAACCATGATGGACTCTAAGCGTTTTAATAACACCGTATTTTATCCTGAAAATGACCTACCGACAGCGGATTGTTTGTGAAATAATCACGCCATGAACACCACAGACCCAATCAACCTAACGACTGCACCCAGCAGCATCCACACTGAGCAATCCAGCATCCATGCCGATTTGAGCAAAATCGTCGCCCGACACGCCCGACATCCGTTCCAAAAACCGATCGCTTTGCACAACCAACTTGCCTTTGATGAATTGACTGACCAATGGGCGAAACGCGGTTTTCCACCGCTGATACTCGATTCGGGTTGTGGGGTGGGGGAATCCACCCTGCACATTGCACAGGCGCATCCCGATTGTTTCGTGGTCGGGGTGGATCAATCGCAAGTGCGCATTCAGACCCAAAAAACGTGGTGGCATGCGCCTGTCCCTGAAAATTTATTGTGGCTGCGCGCAGACGTGGTGGATTTTTGGCGACTGCTGGCGGCATATTTAGCAGAACACGGTCAAATCCTCCGCAAACACTACATCCTCTACCCCAACCCCTACCCAAAAATCGGTCAGCTGCACAAACGCTGGCACGGGCACGCGGTGTTCCCAACCCTGTTGCGTTTAGGCGGCACGCTTGAAGTGCGCAGCAACTGGGGCATCTACATACAAGAGTTCGCCGCAGCGACCACACAACTGACTCACCAGACCCCAGAATTTTGGGGTGAACTCACGAACATTCAAGCCATCACCCCATTTGAACGAAAATATCAAACACGTGGCGAACATTTGTGGGGCGTGCGTTTTGCATTGACCGCATAAAAATAATAAGCACATGCGCAACCCAGCAAAAAATTGTACTTGCCACAAGATTGCACCACTCTTTGCCCAACATCGTAGGTGCTCGCCATCCACCACGCAGTTGTGCCACACACAAAAATCGCCGCAATACCTGTGTGCACGGTTTATGCAAAAAAACAGACATTTTGTCCGCCGCGCACAAAAAAATTAACCTTGCACCAAAAAAACGCAGTCTGTAAGGAATGTAATTCTGACCGTCATGCTCGCACCATCGCAGTGCGCTTTCTTAAATCCATCCGCACAAATTGCACCATTCGGTTGCAAAACCCCAATAAATCAGGTGGTTACAACCGAGTCTGCCACTGTTCACTTGCTTTACAAATGCGATTTTTTCACTCAAACTGCACCCAGTCTGCTCGATTATCCATTTTTTGAGCGTTCTCATTTTTTAATGAATCAGAGGCTTTTACACCACCCAAATGTTTCATTTTTCAGCCGAAGTCGCGCTGAAATTTGAATCAACTCAAGTTGTCTAAATCCTCACTTATTCACAAACAGTTCCACAGGAGAATGATATGAAACGTAAATTACTGCCCTTACTACTCATGCTTGCCACAGGCGTTGCATCGGCGCAAATCGCCCCCGAAGCAGCTCCTGCAGCACCCGAAGTGGTTGCTGCTGTGGATTTTGCAGACACCGCTTTTGTTTTAATTTGCTCGGCTTTGGTGTTGTTGATGACACCCGCGCTGGCTTTTTTTTACGGCGGTTTGTCGCGCAGCAAAAGCGTGCTCAACACCATGATGATGTCTTTCACCGCCATTGGTGTGATTACCATCGTGTGGGTGGTGGCGGGTTACTCCATTGCTTTTGGTGATGAGCCAATGGGCGCGTATTTCGGTAGTTTTCAAAACGTCATGCTTGCAGGCATCGATAAGGATTCGACTGCCACAACTTTTAATGCGGCGCATCTGATCCCCAAATATGTGTTCGTGATGTTCCAAGCCACCTTTGCGATTATCGCGGCCGCATTGATCAGTGGTGCTTTGGTCGACCGCATGAAGTTCGGTGCATACATCGTCTTTATTGCCCTGTGGAGCGTACTGGTGTACGCGCCTGTGGCACACTGGGTATGGGATGCCTCTGGCTGGTTGTTTGCGGATGGCGCATTGGACTTTGCGGGTGGCACAGTGGTTCATATCAACGCAGGCGTATCCGCTTTGGTCGCTGCCAAATTGCTCGGCCCTCGCTTACACACCACCAAAAACGGTGCCATTCCACACAATATCCCCTTCGTGCTTTTGGGTGCGGGTTTGCTGTGGTTCGGTTGGTTCGGCTTTAACGCAGGTAGCGCATTGAGCGCGGATGGCAATGCAGGCTTGGCGATGTTGACCACGCAAGTGGCCACGGCAGTCGCCTTAATGACTTGGATTTTTTGGGAAAAAGCCACAGGCCACGCCATGAGTGCGGTCGGTGCAGCGACAGGTGCGGTGGTTGGCTTGGTCGCCATCACGCCAGCCGCAGGTTTTGTCAGCCCAGCGTATGCGATTGTGATTGGGGTTTTGGGTGCAACTGCCAGTTTTTGGGCCGTACAAAGCAAACGCTTCTTTAAGGTGGACGACGTTTTGGATGTGTTTGCATGTCACGGCGTGGCAGGGATTGTCGGTGCGATTTTGACGGGTGCATTCGCGTTCTCAACAGGCTCAGGTAAAGAAAATGTCTTCGAACAAGTTCAAATTCAAACTGTAGGTGTGGTTGCCACCATCGTTTATGCGGCTGTCGGTACATTTATCATCATCAAATTGATTGATCTCGTGATGGGTATCCGTTTGGCTAAAGACGATGAATTGCAAGGTGTGGACATCATCAATCACGAAGAATCTGCCTACACCAATAAGTAAGTATTGACTTCAAAATCTTTACTTGATAGTTTATCTATTAAGCACAAACCCTCCATCACGGAGGGTTTGTCGTGTTTAAAAAAGCAACTTTAAACAATGAACAAGCCTCGTTGACCATCAAAAGCCTGCGCGCCAAGCCGTACAAAAATGCGATAATGGCGCATTCAACTGGAGATGATTATGAATACCAACGACTGGAAATCCACCATCGAGACCACCGTAGAATCGTGGACACACAACAGCCCACTACAAGATTTGGGCGCGAATGCTAAAACCTTCCTCATCACTGCGCTACAAAAACTTGATGTGGTGACACGCGAGGAGTACGAGGTGCAGGTCGCTGTGTTGGCACGCACGCGCGAAAAATTAGAGGCGTTGGAAAAACAAGTGCAGGCATTGGAGCGCGAACACCGCAGTTAAAGCGTCGCTGGCACACTGAT
>JAGNWC010000083.1 GCA_017986195.1 Hydromonas sp. | reverse complement strand
GTGTAACCGCGTTTCATGGCGGATAAAATTCGGTCGGAGCCTGATTGCACAGGCAAATGCAAATGATTGACCAATTGTGGCACTTTGGCAAAGGCGTTAATCAAGCGGTCATCAAAATGATTCGGATGGCTGGTGGTAAACCGAATGCGTTCAATGCCCTCAATGTGCGCCATGGTTTCGAGCAGAGTAGCAAAGTCGGCAATCTCTGAAGTGTCACCCATTTTGCCCAAATAACCGTTGACGTTTTGTCCCAATAAATTGATTTCTTTCACGCCTTGGTCAGCCAAATCGGCAATCTCAGTCAATACATCGTCAAACGGGCGCGAAACCTCCTCGCCGCGTGTGTAGGGCACGATGCAGTAACTGCAATATTTCGAGCAGCCTTCCATGATGGAAACAAACGCAGTGGCTTTTTCAACCCGTGGCGGTGGCAGATGGTCAAATTTTTCGATTTCAACAAATTCGATGTCCACTTGCGAGCGACCCGTTTTGGCGCGTTTGGCGAGCAATTCGGGCAAACGGTGCAAGGTTTGCGGACCGAACACCACATCCACATAAGGCGCACGTGAGACAATATTTTTGCCTTCTTGTGAAGCCACGCAGCCACCGACACCGATGATTAAATCGGGTTTGTGTTTTTTGATTTCGCGGATACGCCCCAAATCGGAGAATACTTTTTCTTGGGCTTTTTCACGAATCGAGCAGGTGTTGAGCAGTACCACATCGGCTTGATTGATGTCGTCGGTTTTGCTAAAGCCGCTTTGCTCGCGCAGTACGTCGTGGATTTTATCGGTATCATATTCGTTCATCTGACAGCCGAAGGTTTTGATATAAACTTTTTTCATGTGTTTTTTCCGTCGAGGCAGTGGTTTAATCTGGGGACGTTGGTGTGTAACGACTTGATTTAATACAACAATCCGTCGTCAATAAGGGCGTGATTATACATGATTCAACATGTGTTTTATGCAGAATTGATAGGGGTGGGTATGCCCGCAACTTATTCATCAGTGAGTGTGTAGGGCAGGGACTTGTGTACCCACACGCTTTCAATTGTTTGCAAACGCAATTGTGCATCATTCGCCAACATCGGCAAACTCACTTCGTATAACACATCCCAACGGTTTATGATAAAAGGATTGGGTGCGAACGCGAGCAGTTGACCAGCGGGTTGGCTCGCATCCAAACTCGAATACACATCCATGCCGACAGTCAGCGCGGGTGCGTGTTCCACCATCCCTGATGCCGCCTGCATACGGCGTTTGAGTTTGCCCAAATAGTGACTGCGGGCAACGATTTCTTGCCCTGGGTAGCAACCTTTTTTGAAGTTCACACCGCCGATGCGATCTAAATTCATCATTTGCGGCACAAAACTTTCGGATATATCGGCGGTCACATGCGCGATGCCCGCCATGATGTCAAACCATTGCCACAGTGCGAATTCAGTGGATGTGGCAGATTGATGTTGTTCCATCGGTGTGATGCGGATTTCGCGCGCTAAATTGGGTTGTTCCCATTCACCGAGTGATGCGGGCAATATGCCCAAACGCGTGCGCTGCGCATCCGATTGTTTGACTTGGTTGGCCAACGCATCTGAGCCCGAATAGCCTGTGATGACGTACTGCGTACTCACATCCTCTAACACCACTTTGGCACGCAGTACAAACATACGCAGGCGTTTGATAACGGTTTCAATCACCGAGCGGTGCATGAGCAGATAGACCGCATCCTCATGGCTCCAAACATAAAAAATTGCGTACATACGTCCCTTGGCTGAGCAATACGCGCCTAGACGCACCTCGGTATCGCTTAAATGCACGATGTCTTGCGTGAATTGACTGTGTAAAAAACTGCGCGCATCCTCGCCCGTGGCGCGGATGATGCCAAAATCATTGGATAGGTTAAAGTGTAACCCCGCATTTAATTGTGCGAATAATTCAGTATTTTGTGTGTTCATTGTCCGTTTGTGTCCCAAGTCATTTAGAATAGCGGTCATGGATGAATTGGGATTATTGTACCTGTGTTTGATGGCTGATGCTCGCGCAGCGCAGCCGAACTTTTGGAAGTAAAGTATGAGTCGCTTGAAACGTTTGGTCGGTGTATTGGTATTGTTGGTGGTATTTGCTGTGTGGGCAAATATGCGTTTGTCCGCGCCGATTGCGCCGACCATGAGCGAACCGAGCAGTATTTATCTTGAAAAAGGTGCAAGCGTAAGTTCAGCGTATGAGCAATTGGCGCAAATATCACAAAAAAACGGTGGTCGTCTGACCGCCTTTCAAATCAAATTATTGGCGTGGGTCAGTTTGCGTGCGAGTAATTACAAAGTCGGTGAGTACGAGTTTGATAACAAAGCCAGTTTGAGCGAATTATTGACGCGCCTGGCCACAGGAAAAATCACGCAGCGCAAAATTCGCATCGCTGAGGGCGTGACTTGGCGTGAGATTAAGCAAGCCTTTGCCAAAGCCGACTTGACTCATGACGCGCAGGATTTATCCATGAGCGAATTGGTCAAAGCGGTTGGCATCACCGAGCCAAATAACCCGCAAAGCATTGAAGGATTGATATTCCCCGACACCTATTTGTACCGCAAGGGCGAAAAAGAAACCGATATTCTCAAACGCGCGCATGAATTGTTGAACAAAAAAATCGCGCCGTTGTGGGAGAAACGAGCCACTGACTTACCTTACGCCAACGAATACCAAGCCCTCATCATGGCATCGATTATCGAGAAAGAAACGGGCTTGGATGCCGATCGCCCAATGGTCGCGGCGGTGTTTGTCAATCGTTTGAAAAAAGGCATGATGCTACAAACCGATCCGACCATCATCTATGGCGTGGGCGAGGCGTTTAAGGGTGACTTGACCACGCAGATGATGCGTACAGACACACCTTACAATACGTACACGCGCCACGGATTGCCACCGACACCGATTGCCACAGCGAGTTTGGCCTCGATTTCGGCGGCGTTTAACCCTGCCGATTCGGATGTGATTTTCTTTGTGGGGCGTGGCGATGGCAGCAGCGAATTTACCAACAACTACGCTGCGCATACTGCGGCGGTGAATAAATATATTTTGAAAAAATAAAAAAGGTCATTGCGAGGTGGTTTTGCCGAAGCAATCCATCGGTGTTCATCAAATTGATGTCGTATGGATTGCTTCGCTGCTATAACTTGCTCGCAATGACGACTTTTACATAGGTTGCACATGCAAAAAAATGGACTTTTTATCACCGTTGAAGGTGTGGACGGCGCAGGCAAATCCACAGCGATGGAATGGCTCGCTGAGCAAATATCGGCACAGCGAACGATTGTACGCACGCGCGAACCTGGAGGCACGGCTTTGGGTGAACGACTGCGCGAATTACTGCTGCACGAGAAAATGGATTTAGAAACCGAGACCCTGCTGATGTTCGCCGCACGGCGTGAGCACATTGCACAGGTGATTTTGCCTGCTTTGGCGCGCGGTGACGTGGTGATTTCTGACCGATTTACCGATGCGACTTTTGCGTATCAAGGCGGTGGGCGTGGCGTGGGCTTTGATAAAGTATTAATTTTAGAGAACTGGGTGCAGGGTGAATTACAACCTGACTTTACCTTACTGTTTGATGTGCCGTTGGACATCGCACGTGCGCGCATCGCCGCACGCGCTGCACAGACCCATGAAACTTTGGATAAATTTGAAAACGAATCGTTTGAATTTTTCCGCCGAACACGCGCAGCCTACCTCAAGCGCGCAGAGGCAGCACCGCAGCGCATTGCCATCATCGACAGCACACAAAGTCTGGACGATGTCAAAAAGCAAATCAGCCAAGCGATTGCGCAACGAGCGCATTTGAATCTACACCTCACACCATGAACCACACAGTCCCCACACCACTTCCTTGGCATCAAACCGTATTTGCCCAATGGCTATCTCGACAGTATTCTGAGCGTCCCGCGCACGCCAGCCTCGTGATTGCGTTTGAGGACACAGGCGGCGAGCAATTGGTCGAAGCCATGGCGGCGGCGGTGCTGTGCGAATCGCCCACCGCGGAGCAGCACGCGTGCGGCACGTGTGGCAGTTGCCAACTGCTTGCGGCATATAGCCATCCCGACTATCGACTGTTGCGCCCATCCATCATGGACATGGCGCATCCCATTGAAGAAATGCGCCCCGAAAAACCATCGAAAGAAATTACCATTGATGATGTGCGCGCTTTGGATAATATGGTCAACCAAACCAGTCATCGGGGTGGCAAACGCGTGGTGGTGGTGTATCCTGCGCACAAACTCAATCGCAATGCCGCCAATGCCTTACTCAAAACCTTAGAAGAACCGCCCGCGAACACCCTCTTTATCCTACTCGCGCATGATGTGCAACAGTTGATTCCGACCATTGTCAGCCGTTGTCAACTCGTTGTGGCGGGTGCGCCCAATTCAGAATCCGCAGTGGCGTACTTGAATGGCATCACACCCAATCCGCGCTGGGCAGAATACCTCCAACAAGAAAACGGCGCAGTGATGCGTGTGGCGAAACTCATCCATACCGACTACTTTACCATCGAACAAAATTTCATCGAGCAACTGGCGCGTGGCAAAAGCCTTGATGCAATTGCCGTTGCCACCGCGTTTGAAAAACAAATCAAAGATGCAGACAAAGCGCGACTTGCGGGCGCACCCAAAACCATTGATATGGCCACACTCATCACATGGTTGCAACGCTGGGCGCATGATCTCACTTTGAGCGTGCAGCAAGGCGGGGTGGCACGCTACTACCCAAAATATACACAGGCGATGGCGAAAATTACCCAAAACGCGCCGACATCATTGGCGATTCAAATCCACGCATGGCAAGGCGAACTCGCACGCGAGCGGCGCATTGCTGATCACCCATTGAATGTGCGTTCGTGGGTGGAAAAATTATTGTTGGAATATGTGGCGTTGTTTTGAGTCTTAACCCCCTAACTTGAGGGCGCAAAAAATCCACTTCTTTCGAAGTGGATTTTTAATGTGTGGTGGGAATCAGGCACCCGCGAATTATAATCAGCCCCTTTGCTATCAAGGGTTTTGGCGGGTTGGTATTTATTTTATTTTTAAATACCCCCTAAAATACCCCCATCGATGTTTTTTGCCACTGTGTTGACTTAGATTTGATGTGAAACTGTAGCACAATTTGCTGAGGGCATGTACAACCTTCGTTTCGCCTTCAGCTTGGTTACATGATTATAGTATAGCAGTTCTGGCTACGGCTTGCAAATTGCGATAAACAAATTCAGGCTAAGCGACCCTCACCAGCATGGCATAGTGCTATGATGTCAGAACGGTTTTAAATTGCGATGTGGTATTGCCTACAATAAGCCGTTAGCCTTGTCGGTCAGCTCAGTGAATTCGTAACCTGAAGAACCAGTACCGCCTTCCATTTAATATTAATATAGCGATTGGATGTGAAAATGAAATCGAACGAAACTTTGAAGTTGAAAATGGGTACAGCACTTATGGCGTTGGGTTTGGCACTGAGTGTAGGCAGTGTGATTAACACGGCGCAGGCTAAAGGCAATGCCAAAAAAGATGCTGGTAAGGTGTTAAAGGAAATTCCGAAGGAGTTTTGGGGTTGGAGGGAGTTTGACAGTCGATCCTGCGCAAAACATAAAGCGTGTGGCAAGGATGAAGGCGGGGCATTAATTGATGGTATATACGCCGATGCGCATGAATTCATGGTTGTGGTAGGCTCACAGGATAAACCAGCCCGTGTATCTAAGGTGGTTCAATTGTCGCCAAACCGCATAGCAGTAACCACAGGTCGAACAACTATTCTCGAAAAGAGAGGTGATAGTGTGTTTATATGGCAGCGCGAGTTAACCGGCCTTATGGGACCGTTTAATATTGAACAATAAGGTAGAAAAAACACCAGCTTAACTAAGTTGGTGTTTTTTATGTGCCAAGCAAATCTTAGAGTGAATACCCAATATAGGGTTTGTCAAGTATCATTGAGCCGACCTGTTGCTAAT
>JAGNWC010000082.1 GCA_017986195.1 Hydromonas sp. | reverse complement strand
GGCGTTTGGCGACAGGGCGAAGCGATTCCGCCCGAATTAACTTTGGCCAAACAGTTCGGCGTATCGCGCATGACGGTCAATCGCGCCTTGCGTGAACTGACCGCCGAGCACGTGCTCACGCGCGTGCAGGGCTCAGGCACTTTTGTCGCGCAACAAAAATACCAGACCACCCTCATCGAGATTCAAAGCATTGCCAAAGAAATTCGCGCACGTGGACACGTGCACCGCAGCGAGTTGTACGAGCTGTCCAAAGCCAAAGCAGGCGAGACGCTGGCGTTTGAGTTTTCGGTGTCGCCGACTGATTATTTATTTCACACCGTGATTGTGCATTTTGAAAATGGCGAGCCGATACAGGTCGAAGACCGTTGGGTCAATCCCGCGATTGCGCCTGAGTATTTGCAACAGGATTTTTCCACGACCACACCGAATGAATACTTGATGGCGAATGCACCCCTGCAATCGGGGCAATACACCATCGAAGCCCTACCCGCACCTGAGCACATCGCCGAAATGCTGCACATGCAGCCTGCCGAGGCTTGCTTGGTACTGCAACGCACGACCCATTCAATGAACCAAGTCGCAACCTTGGTCACCATGTGGCACCCAGGGGCGCGTTATCAGTTTTCGGGGGAAATTTAAACGCACCGCTACGCGCAATACGTCTATTAAAAAACCCCTCCCCCATGTGGGGGAGGGGTTGGGGAGAGGGAAGTTTGCGAAGTTTGTCGGCAATCGGACAAGGAATCGCGCCACGCATTATTTATTGCCGATTTACGATTGCAACACATCCACGCCCAACAAACCACAATCGCGCACCGCTTGCGCCAAAGCCTCACAAGCGCGCTGGCGGCTAAAGTGTTTGCGCCACACCAGTACCACGCGACGATGTGGGACTTCACTGCCTGATTTTTTACCGCGCCCCGCACCTTTATCTGCTACCAAAGGTACATAACTGAGCGAACCATTGGGTTCGTGCTCGGGCACAGCCAGCGCGGGCAATACGGTGATGCCGATGCCTGCCGCCGCCATATAGCGCAGGGTTTCCAACGATGAGCCCTCGAAATTGCGCTGCAAACCATCTTCTTCCACCTGATACACACGCGCCGCAGGTGTGGCCTCCAGCACATGGTCGCGAAAACAATGCCCCGCACCGAGCACCAACAGTGGCTCTTTTTGTAATCTGTGGTTGCTGATGCTCGCTTGCTGCGCCATCGGGTGGGTTTTTGGTAATGCCACAAAAAATCGCTCATCATACAATGGCGCGAGTTCTAAACCCGATTCATTGAAAGGCAAAGCCATGATGGCCGCGTCGATGCGCCCTTGTTTGACCCATTCAATCAAAACGTGGGTGTATTGCTCCTGCACTATCAACGGCATTTTTGGGAAATGTTGAAATGCGTGCGACATCAGTTTGGGCAATAAATACGGCGCGATGCTGTAAATAATTCCCAAGTGTAATGGGCCATTGAGCGGATCATTACCATGCGCCACGGTTTCTTTAATCGCAGACACTTGCGAGAGCACCACCTGCGCCTGCGCCACGACTTCTTCCCCGATTTGGGTCACGGTGACATCTTGCATACTGCGCTCAAACAGCGTCACGCCCAATTCTTCTTCTAATTTTTTAATCGCCACTGACAAAGTCGGCTGACTGACAAAGCACGCTGCTGCCGCGCGTCCAAAATGTTTTTCACGCGCAAGGGCGACAGCATAACGAAGTTCGGTGAGGGTCATATTCTTTTCCTATCATTCAATACTACTCATAGTGCATTTATGGCAACATCATACCGTCAATAGCTCAGCACGATTGCCCAGCCAGCGCAGTAAATGCGCCTCAGCCGCCGCGTGGTCATGCGCGAGCAACCACGCCGCCGCATCGCGCGCATCCTCAAGCAAAGCCGTATCGGTTTCTAAATCGGCAAAACGCAACAGCGGCAAGCCCGATTGACGCACACCGAGGAACTCGCCCGCGCCGCGCAATTGCAAATCCCGCCGCGCCACTTCAAAACCATCGGTGGTCTCGTACATCACTTTTAATCGCTCTTTGGCAATCTCCGACAAAGGCGTTTCAAACAATAAAATACAATGGCTGTGCACCGCACCACGCCCGACTCGTCCGCGCAATTGATGCAACTGCGCCAGCCCAAAACGCTCAGCGTGCTCGACCACCATCACACTCGCATTCGGCACATCAACACCGACCTCAATCACCGTGGTGGCGACCAATACATCCAACTCACAGGCTTTGAATGCTTCCATCACTGCGCGTTTTTCAGCAGGTTTGAGCCGCCCATGCACCAAACCCACACGCGCGTCGGTCAGTGCGGCGGTTAAATGGTCAAAGGTTTCAATCGCGGTTTTTAACTCCAGCGTTTCGGACTCTTCAATCAGCGGACAGACCCAATAAATTTGCTTGCCTTGCGCAACATCTTGCGCCACCTTCGCCACCACTTCGGCACGGCGGCGCACATCAATCAATTTGGTGACAATCGGCGTGCGGTTCGGCGGCAACTCATCAATCACCGCGACATCCAAATCGGCAAAATACGACAACGCCAGCGTGCGCGGAATCGGCGTGGCACTCATCATCAACTGATGCGGTGCGTGCTCTTGCCCATCGTTGATGGCACACACCGACTCTTTCATCTTGGTGCGCAAGGCAAGGCGTTGCTTGACACCGAAGCGGTGTTGCTCATCAATCACCGCCAAACCCAAATCATAAAAACGCACCGACTCCTGAATCAGCGCGTGCGTGCCGACGAGGATGTGCACCTCACCCTTTTCGAGCGCGTCATAGACGGATTGCTTGTTTTTCTTGGTCACGCTCGATGCCAGCCACGCGACATTCACGTTCAGCGGCGTGAACCATTCATGCAGTTTATAGTACAACTGTTCAGCGAGTATCTCGGTCGGTGCCATCACCGCGCACTGTTTGCCTGCATCGACACACTGCGCACACGCCAGTGCCGCGACCACAGTTTTACCCGAGCCGACATCGCCTTGTAGTAGACGGTGCATCGGCGTGGTTGTGCCCATATCCTGCGCAATCAATTGCCATGCGCGTTGCTGTGCGCCCGTCAATTTAAACGGCAATTGTGCAATGAACTGCGCCAGCACATTCTGGTTTTCTCCCCTCTCCCGCAAAGGCGGGAGAGGGGGCGGGGGAGAGGGTGTTTGCGCTGGCACTGCCCCCAATTCAGAACCACCTAACGAAACCACCAACGCAGGTGCAACTTCCAGCCGCCGCGCCATCCGTGCCTGATGAATCGAGATTTGCTGCGCGAGCAATTCCTCAAACTTCAACCGCCCCCAAGCAATGTGGTCGCGCTCAGTTAAGGCATGTGGATTCACATTAGGCGGCGGCGCGTGCAACAAGCGCACCGCGTCCATCAATGTGCCCCAAGCGGGATTCAAAATATGAGCGGGTAAAATCTCAGGTAAAGCCACCACTTCCAAAGCGCGCGCGATGAGTTTGCGCCAAGTTGATTGCGGCAAACCCTCCACGGTCGGATAAATGGGCGTGAGCGTGGCGGCAACGGGTGCGTTTTCCACCACCTTCTCCACCCGTGGATGAATCATCTCCGTGCCGAAAAAGCCGTGCCGCGCTTCGCCTTTGACGCGCAACAACTGCCCCGCACGGAAATTCGCCAGCATCGACGGATAAAAATTCACGTAGCGCAGCACCAACACCTCGCCAGAATCATCCTGCGTGGTCACCACCAATTGGCGACGCGGGCGAAACTTTACTTCATGCTCAATGACCGTCACCTGCACCTGCGCAAATTCACCCAAACGCACATCGGCAACGGGCGTGATGCGCGTCTCGTCCTCATAGCGCAAGGGAATGTGTAGCAATAAATCCGTGTCCGAGCGCACACCCGCGCGTGCGAGTTTCTCAGCCATCAGCGGCGTGATTTTGAGGGCTTTGGAAAAAATATGGCTGGGCGCGGTGGTCATGGGGTATTTTACTTCAATCATTTGAGGTGAATTTGTTGTTCTATGAATTTATCTTAAATTAGGTTTGACCACATGGGAAAAATTTACAGTAGTAAAATACTCAAAGAAATTTATTTAACAAAATCCCATTTACAGTCATTGAACTAAAAAGGTATCAAAATTGGAACTGTCAAAAATTCAAATCATTAATTTTCGCTCAATTAAAGAAGCCTCAATTGTATTTGAAAATAATTGCCTCATTCTATTAGGTAAAAATGAGGCTGGAAAAAGTAATATTCTAAAAGCGGTTGCCGCTGTTTTTGGAGAATACGAAGTCACCGACAAAGATAGAAGAAAGCGATTAAACAATGAAATAATTGACGATTATTACGTCCGAGCATTTTTGAAAGTGACGGCGAATGAATTCAAAAGAGCAGAAACTGCTTTTAAAAACACCTTCAAAAACACTGATATTATTGTTTTTAACAATGAACACTCTATTCAAGACTATATGAGGATTATGTTTAACGAAATACTCATTCACATCGATATTAAGAAAAATAGTAGCCCCGTTTACAAATACTGGGCATCAAAAAAATCCGACTACGAACTCACTACCCCACTATTTATTGATGGTGGTGATACATTAACTACCGTCAAAACAGATAAGCCATTTGATATTCAAGCAGAATTATTTAAAATACTCAAATCCATTTATTTAGAATCCGCTTATACTTGTCATTACTGGCAATACAGTAAGGATTATTTACTTCCGAGCACAGTAAATATCGCCGAATTTATAAAAATGCCAACCTCAATACAAGCTCTTGAAAATATTTTTAACCTTTGCAATAGAACATATATAACCACAGAGTTTGAACGTGCAAAGTCTGAGGATGGGGACTATGTGAACTTATTGGAACAAGTTTCAAAGCAAACAACCAAAGTATTTCAAAAAATTTGGTCTGATTTTAAAGACACATCTATCGAACTAACACCTGATGGTGAGAAAATTTTAATTAAGGTAACAGATAAAGCTAAATATTCATTTGAAGATAGAAGCGATGGCTTCAAAAAAATCATCAGTATTTTATTGATGCTGTCCACAAAGTCCCGTACTCAGGCTATCCACGATAAGGATTTAATACTCATTGATGAACCAGACCAAAGCCTATACCCCAGTAGTGCTCGAGATTTGAGAGATGAATTATTGAGAATTAGCAAAAACTCCAAAATCATTTACTCAACACACTCACAATATATGATTGACTCTGATGACATAGAAAAGCACATTATCGTTGAAAAGAAAGGCGACATCACAACCTTAACCAAACAAAAGACTGACGCACCATTTAGTCAGGATGAGTTGTTGCTTCGTGCAATTGGTTCAAGTATTTTTGAGTGCATTCAACCTGTGAATATTATTTTTGAAGGCTATCTTGATAAACAAGTATTCGATACTTATGTGGCGTTAAATAAA
Organism: Hydromonas sp.; assembly: GCA_017986195.1. Classification (GTDB taxonomy): domain Bacteria; phylum Pseudomonadota; class Gammaproteobacteria; order Burkholderiales; family Burkholderiaceae; genus CTSOIL-112. The sequence continues at coordinate 589 of JAGNWC010000082.1, read as the reverse complement.
CGTGATGCTGAATTCAAAATTTATGGGAAAGTTTTTTTGCATGGTATTTCAGGGGTCGAATCCCTTGTGCAATTATTGATTTTAGCTAACAAGAGATTTGTCATCGTTGCAGATTCTGACCCAGTATCAACCAGCAAAAAAGACAATTTTATTAAAGGTTATCCCGAACACAAGGATTGTTGGTTAGGCTATGCAGATATTTGCCCCGCTATTAAGACCTTAGAGGATTTTTATTCTCAAAACTACATAAGCAAAACCATAGATCAAATGAGTATCAACTCAGATTGGGTATACGAAAACTCGAAAAGTGCCATAGATAACATTACATCCCTCACGGAAAATGACAAAGAAAAAACGCAGGAGATAAAAAAGCAATTAGCCAATAATCTTGGTAAAGATGACCTGAAAACAAACTATGATAGTTTTCTTCAAGAGCTTATTTCAAAACTTCAAAAACTCAAGTGTAAGAATTAGTCGGGTTGTTTACAGTTTGATTGATAAAAGTAGTATTGAAGTATCTCATAAGGAGTTGAGTTATTCAACGACTTATGGGGTTTAACGGTGTTGTAGAAATTGATAAAGCGATTGA
>JAGNWC010000012.1:14423-17721 GCA_017986195.1 Hydromonas sp. | reverse complement strand
GATGGGCAAGTATTCAGTAAAAAATCCAGATCGTGAAACCGATACGGCCAAATTAGAAGCCACATTGGACTTTGCGCAAGTTCGCGCAAAAATTGGCGCGGATTGGATGGAAGATCAGCACAGCGCACGCGGTGGTATGGGTGGTAACGCACTGACTGCCAACACCATGTATCTGAACAAACCTCGCATCAATGATCAATATTTCAAAAATTACGGTATTTATGCTGAAGCCACTTGGCAAATGTCGGATAAAAATCGTTTGATTGCTGGCTTGCGCCGTGATAAGACCAAGGCAGAGTATGAAACAGGCTACGCAGGTTTTGCGAACGTGAATGGAACGGCTTGGCAAAAGCAAACCTACAACTTAAATGCAGGCTTCGCCCGTTTTGAACACCAACGTAACGACTGGACCTATTATGCAGGTGTCGGCTTAGCCGATCGCGCACCCGACTACTGGGAACGCAATCGCAGTGCCAAACTCAATAAAGAAAGCAATCGACAACTTGATTTGGGCGCGATTTACAAACGCGATAACTTACAAGTGAGCACATCCCTTTTTGCCAGCAAAATCAATGACTTCATTTTAGTCGATACCACAGTGCCTGCAGGTCAGCCAACTGCACGCAATATTGATGCCAAACGCTGGGGCGGCGAGGTAGAAGCCATGTGGAACTTTGCTCCGAGTTGGAAAGCAGGCACCAGCCTTGCGTACACTTGGGGGAAAAACAGCACCAACGGCACACCTTTGGCACAAACCCCGCCTTTAGAATCAAAAACCACGGTGGGTTATGACAACGGTAAATTCTCTGCTTCAGCATTGCTGCGTGTGGTTGCCAAGCAAAATCGTTTCGTCATGGGACAAGGCAATATCGCGGGTCAAGACAGCGGCGCATCAGCGGGCTTTGCGGTGCTCTCACTCAATGCAGGCTGGAAAATCAATAAAAACATGGTCTTAACCGCAGGTGTGGACAATGTTTTTGATCGAACCTATTCTGAACTCATCAACAACAAAGAGAGTTACAACGACGATGGCGGCGCAAGTTTGCAAAAAATCAACGAACCCGGTCGTCAATATTGGTTGAAGGTCAATGCTAAGTTCTAAATAAGCCCAGATGTGGCGCGTCACCATCAACAACCAGACGTGCCACATCAAAGCTATAAATAGTACGCACAACATCATGAAATTGAACCGACAGACCAAATCGTGGTTGCTCATCGCACTCATACACGCAGGGGTGATTTATGCCTTTTCGCGTGTGGATGCGATTGAGTTGGCCCGTACCACGGTCACAGCCACGGTGGTGACATCTGAGCAACAAGCAGCGACAGACGGGGTGCAATCGCCGAGCGAAGTTAACAAAGCGACAGACACACAAACCACCATGATGCAAAAAATATTGGCACGCACATCGCATCAAACGAGCGACAGAAACACCGCCACTCAGCCAATGAGTGATGATGGCTTGCGCAATGCACAAACCAATGCTGCCTCAGCAACGCCTTTAACAAACACAGGGACATTAACCGAATCGCTCAATACCGCATTCAACGATAAAGCCCATGACCCAGCATCGTCCGCTTTCACTGCGCCCACCCACATCGGCGGACACCTACACAACCCCGAACCACCGTATCCCGTTTTATCAAACGATGCAAGGGAGCAAGGCGTGGTGACACTCAACGTCATGGTCGAAGCCAATGGTCAACCCTCATCGGTGGATGTGGTCAAAAGCAGCGGTTACAGTCGTTTAGACCGCTCGGCACGGGATACGGTTTTAAATCAATATCGCTTCACCCCCGCAATGCAAGGCGGACAAGCGATACGCCATCGCTACCGTTTTGATATTCGTTTTAATTTAAAAAAACTTGAATCTTCTTAGAAGGAAAACACATGAAAAGCAATGCAGTACAAAAATCTTTGAGTATCGCACTGGTGAGCAGTACAATTTTATGTGCCCAAGCCACATCAGCAAAAACCACTGTAAGCGATGCGTGGGCGCGTGCAACCGTGACAGGGCAAAACATGGGCGGCGCGTATATGACGCTCAAATCAGACCGAGAAGCCAGACTCATAGGCGCATCCAGCCCTGTGTCAGCAGAAGTCGAATTACACACCATGAAAATGGAAGGGCAACAAATGGTAATGCAACAAGTGCGCGCGATTGAATTGCCCGCGAACACTGCGGTGGCATTAACGGGTCAATACCATTTGATGTTTATGGGGCTCAAAGCACCACTGAAAGAAGGCTCAACAATTCCAGTGACTTTAAAAGTCAAACTGCCTTCAGGCTATGTGGAAACGGTATCGTTGCAAGTGCCTGTCAAAGCCATTTCAACGCGATAAATTTTTTAAGGTTTGAATGATTAGGGCGAGTGCGCAACGCATTCGCCCTGCTTGTGTGTGGCAGAGACACGTGACCAACAAAAACCCCGTAAACACTGGGTTTCACGGGGTTTGTTTGTACTTATTTGTATGTCTAAGGCAATAAGATGGGGTGGCTGATGGGGCTCGAACCCACGACAACAGGAATCACAATCCTGGACTCTACCAACTGAGCTACAGCCACCACTGAAACATTGTGGCCAGTTTAACTGGCCTGCCCGACAGGAATCGAACCTGTGACCCTCAGCTTAGAAGGCTGATGCTCTATCCAACTGAGCTACGGGCAGATTACTTAATCACTGAAAGGCAAAAATTGGTCGGAGCGGCGGGATTCGAACTCGCGACCCTCTGGTCCCAAACCAGATGCGCTACCAGGCTGCGCTACGCTCCGAGAGGTGAGATTATATGCGCTCTCACGGTTTAATGCAAGTCTTTATCTAAATAAAAACATCGGCATTGAGCGGATGGGTGCGCATTGCGGCGCACCGTTGTTTTCGCCACGGGTTAAAAAATTTCAGGGCGATTGCTCGAGCGATTGTCATCGGTGTATTGAGCTGTTTGTGGAAAGTGCTGGCACAAAATGATATCCATTTCAGAAATCACCCGAGCCAAGCCGTCACCCCACGTGCGCTGCTTCGCATGTTGATTCAAGAGATGCACCCATGCACTCCATTGGCTTTGCGGAATCACTTGCGCAAGCGCACGGTCGGCAACAATTTCGATGCGCTTGTCCGCCCACAAGAGGTAAATCAACACGCCATTGTTTTGCGGCGTGTCCCAAACTTGCATTTTGCCAAATGCATTCCATGCCCGTTCACGCGCACAGGCGTTGCGCTTGAGGTATGTCCACGGCAAACGTGCTTCAATCGCAACGGCAATTTCCGCCGTGTGGTTTTTTTCCGACGCTTCGATGAT
>JAGNWC010000012.1:0-14323 GCA_017986195.1 Hydromonas sp. | reverse complement strand
GGCGTGATGGTTTCTGCGATGACTCTTTTGGCCGCTAAATCGGGGATTGCGCCCTCAAGGTGGCGCATGACATAAATCCAAACTTTACGGTCATTGCTGGCAACGACAATCAGCACGCCATCACCCACACCTTGCCGCCCCAGTTTATAGGTCTCAGCGGCGCGTTGCGCGTAGCTGAATATGTCTTCAGGCGCGGTGGTGGCAACGGTGAGTATGGCAATTTGACTGCCTTTGGATTGTTCAAAAGCCAGTAATTTTTGCGTCAACGCGGCTTTTTGATTGGCATCCAAAATATTCGCTTGATCCACCACCAAGGAGGTCAACGGCGGGATGGGTTGCAGGCTTTGCGCCTGTCCCTGTGAAGCGAAAAATAATCCACTCACAGCGAGGACACATGCGAGCAACCATAGGCGTGCTCGACATTCAAACTGTGTGATGTATGACATGCTCATAGCGTGTATGTATCGATGATTTGGGTGGGCACTGCCCACCCAATGCCACGCATTAAGGTTTCACAGGCGCAGGTGCTGCGGGTGCTGACAATTTCGGTGCGCTGCCTGTGTTGAACTCAACCTTAGGCGCGGTTGAAACTTCCGCTTCGTTGGCGACCGTGTAGTTGGCTTTCGGTGTGTAACCAAACACCATAGCAGTCAAGTTGTTGGGGAAAGTGCGCAGCGTGGTGTTGTACTGTTGTACGCTGTCGATGTAATTTTTACGTGCGATGGCAATGCGGTTTTCAGTGCCTTCGAGTTGTGTGCGCACATCTTGGAAGGCTTGGTTGGCTTTCAAGTTCGGATAGTTTTCAGCCACCACCATCAAGCGTGACAACGAACCTTGCAATTGATTTTGCGCGGCGATGAATTTTTGAAATGCAACTGGATCATTGACCAATTCAGGCGTGGCTTTGATGCCCGCCACGGACGCACGTGCATTGGTGACATCGGTCAACACACTTTTTTCGAAATTCGCTTCGGCTTCGGCGGTTTTCACGATGTTTGGAATCAACTCTGCACGGCGTTGATATTGATTGATGACTTCAGACCATTTGGCTTTAATGGCTTCGTCTTGGGTTTGCATGGTATTGTAACCACAACCCGTTAACAACACGGTTCCTGCAATCATCACAGCGGATAATAATGAACGCATCACTGACTCCTTGTTCAAAGTGTTCAAAAGTTGTTTTTGACGCCCGCTCTCATCGGTTCTCATTAGATAAGCAGGTCAAATCGCTGCCAAGTATAAACCAGTCGGCGCACAAAGGTATTGATTCAGTCCATTTTAATTTAGAGCCACTTTTAAAAACACTGAACATCCATTGCCATTCATTTCAATGCCTGATGTTTTTCTTTTTGAAATTTATGGTTATGATGACGCACTTGCTGAATTTTGGCAAAAAAAGAGGCCGCCCGAAGGCGACCCAAATCACACAAAGCAACTTTTAGAAACACTTTTTCTGCCAAAAAACCAAAGTCAACCAATTTGATTTTATTAAGGTTCTCACAAAAGGTATCCAACAACGCAAGGATACCTTTTGTTTTTTACATCAACCTTACCAAATGTGTTTTTGCAACAATTTAGTAGAACCATTTCGTTGCAAATACATGACCACTTAAATTCACGCTGCCAAATCGCTGCGCCCCATCAAATACACATCGACCGCACGCGCTGCCTGACGACCTTCACGAATTGCCCACACCACCAAAGACTGACCGCGGCGCACATCACCTGCAACGAACACACCATCCACATTGGTTTTGTATGCAAATTCGCCTTCGGTATTGGCGTGCGCATTGTTGCGCGCATCTTTATGAATGCCAAAAGCATCCAAAACCGATTGCATGGGGTTGGTAAAGCCCATCGCCAGCAATACCAAGTCCGCTTTGATATCAAACTCACTGCCCGCAACCTCAGTCATTTTGCCGCCTTGCCATTCAACCCGAACCGCCTTGGCAACTTCAACTTGCCCTTTCGCGCCTTCAAACGATTTGGTTGCGATTGCCCAATCACGGGTACAACCTTCGTCATGACTGGTTGAAGTGCGCAACTTCATCGGCCAATACGGCCATACCGAAGTCGCTGATTTGTCTTCTTGTTCCGCTGGCTTGGGCATCACTTCGATTTGTGTAATGCTCGCCGCACCGTGGCGATTCGCTGTACCCACACAATCCGCGCCCGTATCGCCACCACCGATGACGAGGACATGTTTGCCTTTAGCACTGATGGGATTCGCGCCATCGCCTGCCACCTCATGATTTTGTGGAATCAACCACTCCAACGCATAGTGCACGCCTTTGAGTTCACGCCCTGGTACGGGCAAATCACGTGGCGTTTCTGAGCCTATGCTCAAAATCACCGCATCAAATTGCGCCTTGAGTTCATCTGCGCTGATGGTTTCGGTTGAGGTGTTGGCAACACCCGCAACGTAGTCTTGACTACCGACCGTAACATTGGTTTTAAACGTCACACCCTCAGCCTGCATCTGCGCCATACGGCGGTCAATAATGTGTTTTTCCAATTTAAAATCAGGAATGCCGTAACGCAACAAGCCACCGATGCGTGAATTTTTCTCAAATAAAGTCACGTCATGTCCCGCACGTGCGAGCTGCTGCGCTGCCGCCATACCTGCAGGACCCGAGCCCACTACCGCGACTTTTTTACCTGTTTTCACCGTTGGAATACGGGGCGTGACCCAATCTTCAGAAAAGGCTTTCTCAATGATTGCTTGTTCGATGGATTTGATACCGACCGCATCACCATTGATGTTGAGTACACACGCCGCTTCACAGGGCGCAGGGCAAATACGCCCTGTGAATTCTGGAAAGTTATTGGTCAATGACAGCGTGCGATACGCGCCTTCCCAGTCTTGCAAATACACCAAATCGTTGAAATCAGGGATGATGTTGTTGACAGGGCAACCGTTGTGACAAAACGGAATGCCGCAGTCCATACAGCGCGAACCCTGTTTGCTCGCATCTTCATCTTTTAAGATGTGTACAAATTCTTTGTAATGCTGCACACGGCTTTCCACTGAATCATAACTTTGGCCGACGCGCGCTTGCTCTAAAAATCCTGTGATTTTTCCCATGATATTTTCCTTGTCCTGTCTTTACGCGACTTGCTGCGCTTGTTTTTCGAGCACTTTGCGGTAGTCGATTGGCATCACTTTGACGAATTTCAACAATGCGCTGTCCCAATGGTCTAATATTTCACGCGCCACCTCTGAACCTGTGTATTTGAAATGCGCTTCAATCAAGGTGCGCACATTGACTTCATCAGACGCAGGCTCGGCTTCCACCGACATTGGGTGAAACACGGGGTCATGGATTTTTTGATCGTTCTCAGTCAACACTTGATCCAACTGCACCATGCTGGTGTTGCACTTGCCTTTGAACTGACGTTTCGGGTCGTACACATACGCCACGCCACCGCTCATCCCTGCGGCGAAGTTGCGTCCCGTTTCACCCAGCACCACCACCGTACCGCCTGTCATGTATTCACAACCGTGGTCACCTGTGCCTTCAACCACCGCAGTTGCGCCCGAATTGCGCACGGCAAAACGCTCGCCCGCCACGCCTGAGAAGAACGATTGACCTGCAATCGCACCGTACATCACGGTGTTGCCCACGATGATGTTGTCTTGCGATGCACCACGGAAACCATTGGATGGGCGCACGATGATGCGACCGCCCGACATGCCTTTACCCACGTAGTCATTAGCCTCACCGACCAAATCAAAAGTCACACCATGCGCCAAAAACGCACCAAAACTTTGCCCCGCTGTGCCGCTCATTTGAATGTGGATGGTGTCATCGGGCAAGCCATCGTGACCGTAGCGTTTGGCGACTTCGCCCGAGAGCATCGCACCAATCGAGCGATTGAGGTTGCGCACTGGTTGCATGAACGATACGGCTTTACCACTTTCCAAAGCATCCATGGATTTTTCAATCAACTCTTTGTCCAAAGCTTTGTCCAAGCCGTGGTCTTGCGTCAAGGTTTGATGTGAGGTGTCGCCACCGAAATTCGGCACTTGATGCAAAATGCGTGAGTAATCCAAACCTTTGGCTTTCCAGTGGGTAATGCCCGCACGCATGTCAATCAATTCGCTGCGACCGACCAGCTCCTCAAAGGTGCGCACACCGAGTTGCGCCATGAGTTCGCGCACTTCTTCGGCAACGAAAAAGAAGTAGTTAACGATATGCTCAGGCTGACCTGTAAAGCGTTTGCGCAAGGTTTCATCCTGTGTCGCCACACCGACTGGGCAAGTGTTCAAATGGCATTTGCGCATCATGATGCAACCCTCAACCACCAACGGCGCGGTCGCAAAACCGAATTCCTCAGCACCGAGCAACGCACCAATCACCACGTCACGCCCTGTTTTAATCTGACCATCGACCTGTACGCGCACGCGTGAGCGCAAGCGGTTGAGTACCAAAGTTTGTTGGGTTTCAGACAAGCCCAACTCCCACGGGCCACCCGCATGTTTGATGGATGACAAAGGCGACGCGCCTGTACCGCCGTCGTGTCCTGCAATCACGATGTGATCGGCTTTGGCTTTGGCAACGCCGGCGGCAACTGTGCCCACGCCGTTTTCTGACACCAATTTGACCGAAATATCCGACACTGGATTGACGTTTTTCAAGTCATGAATCAGCTGTGCCAAATCCTCAATCGAGTAAATATCATGGTGCGGCGGCGGTGAAATCAAGCCCACACCTGGGACTGAATAACGCAACGCGCCAATGTATTCAGAGACTTTACCCCCTGGTAATTGTCCGCCTTCACCTGGTTTCGCGCCCTGCGCCATTTTGATTTGAATTTGGTCTGCGCTCGCCAAATATTCAGCGGTCACACCAAAGCGACCCGATGCGACCTGCTTGATTTTCGAGCGCAGTGAATCGCCGTCTTTCATCGGAATATCCACCAATACGCGCTCTTTGCCAATCACATCGGCAATGCTCATGCCGTCGGTGATACCCGATTTTCCTGTGCGCATTTCTTCGCGATAGCGACGCGGATCTTCACCACCCTCACCCGTGTTGGATTTACCACCAATGCGGTTCATCGCCACGGCGAGGGTCGAGTGCGCTTCGGTCGAAATCGAGCCCAAACTCATCGCACCTGTGGCAAAGCGTTTGACGATTTCTTTCGCGGGCTCAACTTCGTCCAGTGAAATCGCTTTCGTTGGATCGACCTTGAACTCAAACAAACCACGCAAAGTCATGTGGCGTTTGGATTGGTCATTGATGATTTGCGCGTATTCTTTGTAGGTTTGGTAGTTGTTTTTGCGCGTCGATTGTTGCAATTTGGCAATCGCATCGGGTGTCCACATGTGCTCCTCGCCTTTGGTGCGCCATGCGTATTCGCCACCCGTCGCCAATTTATCTTGTAGCACTTCTTTCTTGCTGAATGCACTCAGATGCATAGAAACAGCTTCTTGCGCCACTTCAAACAAGCCCAAACCACCGACATTGCTCGCTGTGCCTGTGAAATATTTGTTCACCAAGTCTTTTTGCAAACCCACGGCTTCAAAAATTTGCGAGCCTGTGTACGACATATAGGTCGAAATACCCATTTTCGACATGACTTTTTGCAAGCCTTTGCCAACCGCCTTAATGAAATATTCAATCGCTTGCGAGGGTTTTTTGTCCTTAATCAGACCTTTTTGCACCATGTCGGTCAAGGTCGCGAACGCAAGGTAGGGGTGCACCGCCTCTGCACCGTAGCCGCCAAGCAAGGCAAAATGATGCACTTCGCGTGCCGAGCCAGTCTCTACCACCAAACCCGTTGAAGTGCGCAAACCTTGCGCCACCAAATGCAAGTGAATCGCAGACGTCGCCAACAAAGCGGGAATTGCCAAATTCTCTGCATCCACACCACGATCTGATAGGATGAGGATGTTGTGACCTGATTTCACAGCGTCTACCGCTTGCGCGCACATCGAGGCGAGTTGCGCCTCAATCCCTGCCGCACCCCATGCCACGGGGTATTTCATATCAATTTGGAAACTCTTGAATTTGCCGTCGGTGTATTTTTCGACGTGGCGAATTTTTGCCATTTCATCGTAATTCAAAACGGGCTGTTGTACTTCCAAACGCATCGGCGGATTGGTGTTGTTGATGTCCAACAAATTTGGTTTTGGCCCAATGAAACTCACCAACGACATGACCATTTGCTCACGGATTGGGTCAATCGGTGGGTTGGTTACTTGCGCGAACAACTGACGGAAGTACTCATAAAACGATTTATTTTTGCTCGACAACACCGCCAGCGCAGAGTCATTACCCATTGAGCCTGTGGCTTCTTCGCCATTTTGCCCCATCGCGGTCAAAATCATTTTGATGTCGTCTTGCGAATAGCCGAAGGCTTGCTGACGATCCAATAATTCAGATTTCGGCACAGGACGCTCTTCGCTCGGCACAGACACCGATTCCAATTCCACTGAGAGTTTATCGCTCCAGTCTTTATAGGGACGCGCGTTGGCAAGGCTGGATTTAATTTCATCGTCTGAAATAATCCGCCCTTGCTCAGTGTCAATCAAGAGCATTTTTCCAGGTTGCAAACGCCATTTTTGTTTGATGTCCGAATCAGGCACAGGCAACACACCCGATTCTGATGCCAAAATCACCAAATCGCCATCGGTCACACAATAACGCGCAGGACGCAAACCATTTCTATCAAGCGTCGCGCCAATTTGACGACCATCGGTGAAACACAACGCCGCAGGACCATCCCAAGGCTCCATCAACGCGGCGTGGTACTCATAAAACGCACGGCGCGCTGGATCCATCAAATCATTTTGCTCCCACGCTTCGGGCACCATCATCATCATGGCGTGGCTCAAAGGATAACCCGCCATCACCAACAATTCCAAACAGTTATCAAACGATGCCGTGTCGGACTGTCCAGGGTAAATCAGCGGCCACAATTTGTGCAAATCATCACCCAAAACCGCCGAGGTAATGGCTTTTTGACGCGCACGAATCCAGTTGACATTGCCCTTAACGGTATTGATTTCACCATTGTGGGCGATGAAACGATACGGGTGTGCCAATTCCCATGCGGGGAAGGTGTTGGTCGAAAACCGTTGATGCACCAAAGCAATCGCCGAAACCGCGCGCTCGTCCACCAAGTCTTTAAAGTAATGACCCACTTGGTCGCACAATAGCAAACCTTTGTACACCACAGTACGCGCACTCATCGAAGGCACGAAGTACTCTTTACCGTATTTCAAATTCAACTGCTGAATGCGGTGCGAGGCGGTTTTGCGAATCACATACAATTTACGTTCCAACGCATCGGTCACCATGATGTCGTGCCCACGCCCAATGAATATTTGACGAATCACAGGCTCGGTTTCGCGCACCACTGGCGACATGGGCATGGTTTTATCCACAGGCACATCGCGCCAGCCCAAAACCACTTGACCTTCGGCTTTGACCGTGCGCTCCAATTCTTGCTCACACGCCAAGCGTGAGGCTTCTTCTTTGGGCAAAAAAATCATACCCACACCGTATTCGCCCGCAGGTGGCAAATTCACGCCCTGCTTGAGCATCTCTTCGCGGTACAACGCGTCGGGAATTTGCAACAAAATCCCCGCACCGTCACCCATCAACGCATCCGCGCCGACCGCACCACGGTGATCCAAGTTGAGCAAAATTTGCAGACCTTGCGCGACGATGCTGTGGCTTTTTTGCCCTTTGATGTGCGCCACAAAACCAACACCACAGGCATCGTGCTCGGCATCCGCCTGATACATGCCGCGCTCGCTCGCCAATGTCTTTTGTATGCGGACTTGCTCAGTGAGGGTGGGTGAGCCTATCTGCGTCTTTGCTGCAGTAGGATGAAAAATAACGGCTTGTTCTGTCATGGGTTTCTCCGAATGTACGTGAGAACGCGATTGGGTCAATGCACCTCAAAATGGGCAAAAAAAACGCCACAAATTCAAAAGTGTGACACAGACAAAAGGGTTCGCGCTGTCATGACTGAACTATACCGAGGTTTTATCGGTGATACAAGCGGTTTTAAATGGGGTCGGATTATAAATAAATTATTGGGTTTTTAGAGCCTCTATTTTAATGGGGACTGATTAAAATCTGTGAATGACTTCTTCTAAACCAGATGGGCTGCGTCGCTTCAACCCCAAGAAGACCAACGTCACATCAGCGGCAAGCCACACTACCGATAATATTTTGGGCACCTCCACGCACTAACTCAGTTGGTGTACTTTTTGGCGCAACTTCAATAGCAACAACACCGCAGGAAAACCCATCAAGGTCGCAAATATAAAGAAATTCGCCCAACCCAAATTTTCAGGCTCAGCCAATACACCTGCCACAGGCCCAACGTAGATTCGCCCGAGCGATGCCAAAGCAGACAGCAAGGCATAATACGTGAGACTATGCCCGCCACGCGACAAACCCATCAGCAATGCAACAAACGCCGCAGTTCCCATACCGCCAGTGATGTTCTCAAAACCAACCACTATTGCCAATAAATAATCAATCGACAAATCGCCGCTTAATGACTGATTGCCTGTTAAAACCCGCGCAAATTCGCCCGTGGGCAGGGTAAAGTGTCCTAAAGCATTCTGTCCGTAGTGCGCCAAACTCCAAAACCCCAAGTTTGAGACCGCTTGCAAAATCGCAAAGACCAACAATGAGCGCCACAAACCCCAGCGCAGCATCAACACCCCCCCTAAAACCACGCCACCTATGGTTGCAAACATTCCGAGCATTTTATTGACCAAGCCCACTTCGGTTTGCGAAAAGCCAACGCCTTTGAGTAAAAAGTTGGTTGAGAGCGTACCAGCAAAGGCATCGCCCAGTTTATAAAAAACCAACAGAGCCAAGAACCACCAAGCGGCTTCTTTGGTGAAATACTCAGACATCGGCTCTAAAAGCAGTTTAAAGCTTGACCATTTGGCACCCCAATACGCCGCAGGTATGGCAAAAGATAAAATTATTAGGGTCTCACACAAATTAAGCCAATTTTTAGCATTTTTTTCGCTCAAACCCGACAAAAAATCTTGCACCAAGGGAGCAAACAATGCAAAAAACCAGCCACCAATCAACACCCCAAGCACCGCTCCCAGCAGCATGAATGCAAAGCCACGCAAATCGTCGCGCCCCACAAACTTGGTCGCTCGACTGAGGACTTCCACCGTAGCACCACTCATCAATAATGCCAAAATCGCACGCACCATGCTTGATGAAGCCAAAAACTCTGGCAATAACCAACCTGATATTTTATAAATTCCATAAAACATCATCGCAGAAACCACCATCATCAGAACAAACAAACTAAAATCACGTGCGCGATGTTTGTCCGTCACCTCATTTGGAATCATCGGTGTCACGCAGCTGAATGCCGCCATTGCCAACATAATCCAAGCCATCGCTCGGTAAACCTGCGCCCAACCCAGTTGATCAGCCAAGATAAATGCGACCCCTCCCGAAACAATCATCGCCACTCGATAGCCAAAGACCCCCATACTGGCAGCCAACCCTCGCTCATTTTCAGGCGAAATATCGGTACGATAGGCATCAATCACAATATCTTGCGAAGATGACAAGAAAGCCACCAACACAGCCACAAGCGCAAATAACATGGGTTGGCTTAAGGGATTTATACCGCTCATCAGCCAAATACATCCTGCCAGTAACAACTGAGTCATGGCCAACCAACCTCGACGGCGACCAAACAAGGGCGGCTCGAAGCGATTCATCAGTGGAGCCCACACGAATTTATACACATACGGTTGGGTCACCAAACTAAACATCCCGATGGTTGCAGTCGTCATACCCGCCGTGGTTAACCAAGCCTGCATGGCTTGCCCTGTCAAAGCCAACGGTAAACCCGAAGCAAAACCCAAAATCAGCAAACTGAACAACCGCCACGGTCGGACATTCAAGCGAGTTAAAACGGAGTTATTTGTCATGAGGGGCTTTCAAAATACCATCGTAATCAACAATTATGGGGGCATGATCAGAGAACTTTTGCTCGGTATAGACCGAGGTGGTGCGGGCTTTTTCTACCACCGCGTGAGACGCGAGTTGATAGTCGATGCGCCAACCGACGTTATTGGCATAGGCTTGCCCGCGGTTGCTCCACCATGTGTATTGCACGGTTTCGGGCTCTAATGCTCGAAATACATCCTGTATTCGGCACTCATCCAAGAATTGCGTCAACCACGCCCGTTCTTCGGGCAAAAAGCCCGAGTTTTTCAGATTGCCTTTGGCGTTTTTAATGTCAATTGGATGGTGCGCGATGTTCACGTCCGAGCAAATGATGACCTCACGCCCCGCGTCGCGCAATGATTTAATGTGCGGTAAAAAAATATTCATGAAACGGTATTTGGCTTCTTGGCGTTCTGGCGAGGACGAACCCGACGGGCAATACACTGAAATCACCGACAATTTGCCAAAACGCGCCTCGACGTAGCGACCTTCATTGTCAAACTCACCCCCATCAAAACCGGCCACCACCTCATCGGGGGTGTGGCGTGTGTATATGCCCACACCGCTGTAGCCTTTTTTCTCAGCATAGTGGAAATAACCTTGATGTTCGGTGGTTTGTGCAAATGCGGTTTCAACCACATCGGCTTGCGCTTTGAGTTCCTGCACACAAACGATGTCGGCGTTTTGCGTGGCAAGCCAGTTGAAAAAACCTTTGGTATTGGCGGAGCGGATGCCGTTGAGATTGGCAGAGATGATTCGAGTCATAAAATTTCAACACAAATGTTGTAAATCAAAAGGATTCGATTGTACCCAAATTACCAACCATTCGTATGCGTTCTGTGCGTTTGCATCAATTCGGTGCAGTTCGGTGCAGAATAGCCGTTTCATTATTTTTAAATTTTACTATACTATAATTTGATGCTTTTGTTCGCTATTGCAAGCCTGCACCGCTATAATGGACGTTTGCAATACCACCCCTACACAACAAGAGGACTCCAGCAATGGTCAATCAAAACTTACAAGAGACGCTCCCCCCACAACGCGACATCAGCCCAGAGCTGCTCAAAAGCGAAATTCTCGCCAAACTCGCTTACTCCGTCGGTAAAGATCCGATCGCAGCGAACAGCAACGATTGGCTTACCGCTACGATTTTGGTGGTGCGCGACCACATCATTGACCGCTGGATGGCAACCACGCGTGAGAACAGCCGCGCTGAGAAAAAGCGTGTGTATTATCTGTCGCTCGAATTTTTGATTGGTCGCCTGATGCGTGATGCCATGAACAACCTTGAGTTGACCGAGGGCATGACGCAGGCTTTGACTGAGTTAAATGTCGATATTGATTTCATCCGCGAACTCGAACCTGATGCCGCCTTGGGCAATGGCGGTTTGGGGCGTTTGGCAGCGTGCTTCATGGAATCAATGTCCACCGTTGGCGTACCCGCGTATGGTTACGGCATTCGTTATGACCACGGTTTATTCCGCCAAGGCATCGAAAATGGCGCGCAAATGGAATACCCAGAAAACTGGCTCAGTTTTGGCAATCCGTGGGAATTCATGCGCCGTGAAGCCAGTTATGAAATCGGCTTTGGCGGCACGGTGGAAATTTCCACCGAATGGGATGGTGCAACCACTTCAGTATGGCATCCGTCCGAAGTGGTGCGTGCGATTGCCTACGACACGCCCGTGGTCGGCTGGCGTGGTGAAAGTGTCAATACCTTGCGTTTGTGGCGCGCACGCTCAACCTCCGAAATCAAATTGGATATTTTCAACAGCGGCGATCATGCGGGTGCGTTGTCTGAATCCAACCGTGCGAAAAGTATTTCGCGCGTTTTGTATCCAGCGGACGCCAGCCCAGCAGGGCAAGAGTTGCGCTTGCGGCAAGAGTTTTTCTTCACCAGTGCGTCTTTGCAAGACATCCTGCGCCGTCATTTGCAACAATACAGCACATTAGACAATTTAGCCGATAAAGTGGCGATTCAGCTGAACGACACCCACCCCGCTTTGGTGGTGGCGGAATTGATGCGCATGTTGGTTGATCAACACAACATGAAATGGGATGCTGCGTGGGCGACCACCCAAGCCGTGGTGTCCTATACCAACCACACCTTATTGCCCGAAGCCTTGGAAACATGGGCGGTGAGCCTGATGGAGCGCATGTTGCCGCGCCACATGCAAATCATCTATGCCATCAACGCGCGTTTACTCACCCAAGTCAAATTAGAACATCCGAACAACGATGCTTTGCTAACCGCTATTTCGTTGATTGGCGAAAATGGCACGCGCCATGTGCGTATGGGCAATCTTGCCTTTGTTGGTTCACACAAAGTCAACGGCGTCTCTGCTTTGCACTCGGACTTGATGACCAAAACCGTGTTCCGCGATTTGCACCAAGTGTTCCCAGAGCGCATCACCAATAAAACCAATGGCATCACACCACGCCGTTGGTTGATGCAATCGAATCCTGAATTGACACAATTATTGCGCGACACCATTGGCGATGGGTTTTTGGACAACACCGCGCGCCTTAAAGATTTGATTCCGTTTGCAGAAGACGCAGCATTTCGCACAAAATTCGCGCAAGTCAAACAAGCCAAAAAAACCCAGTTGGCACACCTCATCCATGACCGCATCGGTGTGAAAGTTGATCCGACGGCGATGTTTGACGTGCAAGTCAAACGCATGCACGAGTACAAACGCCAACATTTGAATATCTTTGAGACCATCGCGCTGTACAACGACATCCGCGCCAACCCTCATAAAAATTGGGTTCCGCGCGTGAAAATTTTTGCGGGTAAAGCAGCGGCAAGTTATTGGGTGGCCAAATCCATCATCCACTTGATTAACGACGTGGGTACGGTGATTAACAATGACCCAGCAGTGCGCGACTTACTCAAAGTCGTGTTCATCCCCAATTACAACGTCTCCACGGCCGAAGTCATCATGCCTGCGGCGGATTTGTCCGAGCAAATTTCAACTGCAGGTTTAGAAGCCTCAGGCACAGGCAATATGAAGTTTGCTCTAAATGGCGCGCTGACCATCGGCACGCTCGATGGTGCCAATGTCGAGATTTTGGAACACGTCGGCGCGGACAACATCAAAATTTTTGGCATGGCCGCACAAGAAGTTGCAGAGTTACGTCAGCGCGGCTACGATGCGCGTGCGACCATTGAATCGATTCCAGCTTTGAAAGATGTACTGGATGCGGTGGCAGGCGGCGTATTCTCGCCGACCGAGCAAAACCGTTATCAAGGCTTGGTGGACACGATGTACAACGGCGACCATTTCCTTGTTGCGCCAGACTTTTTGAGCTATACCCACGCGCAGCGTGAGATGGACGCCTTATGGCTCAACCAAGACGAATGGCAGAAAAAAGCAATACTGAATACTGCCAACATGGGTTGGTTCTCATCCGATCGCACCATTCGTGACTATGCGCAAGAAATTTGGAATATTCCGACGGTGTCAGGGATGTAAACATTGGCTTTATTGTAACAAAGGAGTACACTGTTCTCATTGCCCTTGGGTTTGGGTAGGGTGGGTGAGCGTCGCATCATCCACCACGAATTTTTGCACAGTGGGCGAAGGATGCTACGCACTCCGCCCTTCTAAAGAGTGAATTATGTCTAATGTGCTTGAGCATTCTCAGATGACACAGACATTGCCTCCGACATCCTCCGATATCGGTCAGGTTTTCGGTTTGACGTTTTTAAGCGACATGGATTGCTATTTGTTCGCGCAAAGCACGCATTTTCACCTCTATGAAAAATTGGGCGCACACCTTCTCAACGGTGGCGTGCAAT
Source organism: Hydromonas sp. (assembly GCA_017986195.1). Lineage (GTDB taxonomy): Bacteria > Pseudomonadota > Gammaproteobacteria > Burkholderiales > Burkholderiaceae > CTSOIL-112. The sequence continues at coordinate 565 of JAGNWC010000012.1, read as the reverse complement.
TCGTGGTTTGGGCTCCCAATGCGTCATCGGTGGCAGTGGTGGGCGACTTTAATCACTGGAATGAGACCGCGCACCCGATGCAACGTCAGCCCAACAGCGGTTTATGGGCTGTATTCATACCCAACATCGGTTCTGACACAGTGTACAAATACGCCCTCAGCGATGCCCACGATGCGTGCCTACCACTCAAAGCCGACCCCTATGGTTTTGCCGCAGAGTTGCGCCCCAACACCGCTTCTAAAGTGTTCGACATCCGCCAATTTGTTTGGACGGATGCCGATTACCTTGCTCAGCGGGCACAACAAAACCCCTACACCAGCCCCATCAGCATCTATGAAGTGCATTTGGGCTCGTGGCAACGTGCTGAGGACGGCGGTTTTTTAAGTTACGATGAGTTGGCACACCGCTTGGTTGCCTATGTCAAGCACATGGGTTTCACACATTTAGAGTTGATGCCCGTGATGGAACACCCATTGGATGGCTCTTGGGGCTATCAACCGATAGGCATGTTCGCTCCGACCGCGCGCTTTGGCACGCCCGATGGTTTTGCGCGATTGGTTGACCA
>JAGNWC010000011.1 GCA_017986195.1 Hydromonas sp. | reverse complement strand
TTGTAGCAATTCCGCTGTATCCATCGGGATATTGGGCGTGTGTTCTATGATGCAATGGGGCATATTAAACCTCTTTTTTCGATAAATAATCTTGCAACCAAAACGCGCCCAATTGGGTTTTGACATCAGGAACCCAACCTTGACGTATCCAATTCATCAATTCAGCCAGCGGTACGCGCATGACCTGCACAAATTCGTTGTCATCTAATTTTTGTTGCCCCGAATCGTGTAGGTCTTCGGCGATATAAAAATGAATCACTTCATCGCAGTACGCCAGCGCATTGTGAATATCGGTAATGTGGGTGTAGTTTTGTGCCGTGTAACCTGTTTCCTCAAGTAATTCGCGTTGTGCGGTTTCTAAAGGTGCTTCGCCCGCATCTTTTTTCCCCGCAGGAAATTCAACGAACACTTGACGCATAGGATAGCGGTATTGCCGCTCGACAAGCACATCGCCATTGTCAAACACAGGGATAATCATGACCGCACCAGGGTGCTTTAAATATTCACGATAAGAACTCGCCCCATTGGGCAAAGATACTGTGTCGCGATAAACTTTAAGGTAATCCCCTGTATACACCAGTTCGCTGCTCAGGGTGTCTTCGCCCAAACCTGTCGGGTCTTGTAAGAGATTTAAATCGTATTTTTGTGCCATATTGTCTCTTTGTGAGCAATAAAAAAACGCGTGTTGTGCACGCGTTTACTGTCTATTAGGTGCGTCGCCACAAGTAACGCCACACAAAAGCAGGAAATGCCGCAATCACAAACAGTAAAAACGTCACGGCATAAAATTCCCAACCTTGCTTAGCGACTTGCCCTGCTTGTGCTTCAAAGGCTTTACCTATCGCAATCCAAACCGCATACGCCAATAAAAATTCAACCATGCGCAGCCAAACTTTTTTGTTCGATTTAAATAATGGAATGCTGAAAAAACTGCGCTCACCCATCATGGGCAGGCTTGCCAATACGAAACCAACAAACAGCACCATGCCGATTGTGGCACTCATACCGCACCCAATGTTTTAAGCACGGCATTGACCGCCATTTGAATCAAGCCATTGGGCAATACACCCAAAATCACCAAGACCAAAGCATTGACAGTCAAGACACCATGCTGAACCGCTGAGAAATTAATTGGGGTATTGTTATCAGGCTTATCGAAGTACATGGTTTTGACCACGCGCAGGTAGTAAAACGCGCCGATTAAGGAGAACAACACTGCCACCAAAGCGAGTTTGAATAACCCTGCATTGACCAAACCTTGAATTACCACGAATTTTGCCATGAAACCAACCAAGGGCGGAATCCCAGCCAATGAAAACATCACCAGTAAAATCAAGAATGCCAGCCATGGATTGCGTTGATTCAACCCTTTGAAGTCTTCGATTTGATCGGCTTCAAACCCAACGTTGGTCATTGCCAACGCCACACCGAAACTTGCCAAAGTCATAATCGCATAGATGATGACGTAGTAAAACGCATTGCCGACACCAATTGCCGTCAGATACGGGTCAATCCCTGAGCGCGCAGACAAGAAACCGAGCAAGACAAAACCCATGTGTGAAATACCTGAGTACGCCAACATGCGTTTGTAACTTTTTTGGCGAATTGCACTCAAGTTACCCAAAATCAATGAGAGCACTGCAAGGATGGCAAACATTTGTTGCCAATCGGCCGCCAAATTCGGCAAGGCTTGTACAAACAGACGCACCACCATCACAAATGCAGCAATTTTAGGCGCAGCAGCAATCATCAGGGTCACCGCAGTGGGCGAACCTTGATACACATCGGGAACCCACATGTGGAAAGGTACAACACCGAGTTTAAATGCCACGCCTGCAACCAAGAATACCAAGCCCATAATCAAAATCGGCATTTGCGTGTCCACATGACCGCTGACAACCTTATTGGCGATTTCTGTGTAACCCAAACTACCACCTGTCGCGCCATAGACGAGCGACATGCCAAACAACAACAAGCCCGAAGCAATCGCACCCAGAATAAAATACTTCATCGCCGCTTCAATCGAGCGCGTGTGGTCGCGACGCAAAGCGACCATGGCGTACAAAGATAAGGCCTGTAATTCCAACCCCATATACAAAGCCATTAGATTGGTGGATGAAATCATCACCATTTGTCCAACCAATGAAAACAGCGCAAGGCTGTAATACTCACCGTGCAGGAAGTTGCGCTCAGCGGCATAGCGTTGACCATACACCAATGCAACCGCGACCGAAATCATTGAGAACATTTTTGCCAAATTTGCCAATGGGTCAGAAACAAACATATCATTAAACGCCAGCAAAGAGGCACCCGAGTGCAACAGTCGCGCAGTCAAAATGCCCGCCAATGCCATCGCAAGCAAACTCACAATATGAATCACTTTGCGATATGCGTCAGAGTGGGTTGCCAATTCCAACAGCAATACCAAGGTCGCCACAACAGCGAGAATGATTTCAGGATAAACAATAAAAAAGTTTGGCATAACGTTTTAACCTCAATGTAAGCACTTGGCACTTGGTTTTGAGCAGGCTCAATTGTATTTTTAAATTAAATTTCTAAATAATGGAACAACGCGCCACTCATGGTTTGAGTGGTAATTTGCTCTGCGACACATGTTGAATCAATTCATTTACAGAAGCGTCCATAGTGTTGGTAAACGGCAATGGATACAGCCCCATGAACAAGACGGCGAAAGCCATCAATGACAAAATCAACAACTCTCGTTTATTCGCATCGGTCACCTCAGCCACATGATGATTTGCAACAGGACCGAACACCACACGTTTATACATCCACAGCGAATACGCTGCGCCGACAATTAAAGTCGTTGCCGCCACTGCTGCAATCCAGAAATTAAATTTAGCCGCACCGATAATTACCAAAAATTCACCCACAAAACCACTGGTCGCTGGCAAACCTGCGTTTGCCATGGTGAACAACATAAAGAATGCGGCAAATTTAGGCATGGTGTTAACGATACCACCATACGCCGAAATTTCGCGGCTGTGCACTCGGTCGTACATCACACCAATACAGAAGAACATGGCAGCCGACACAAACCCGTGTGAAATCATTTGCAAAATCGCACCTTGAATCGCCACATCGTAGCCCATCCCTTGCGTATTAAACATAAAAAAGCCCAAGGTGACAAAACCCATGTGCGCAATCGAAGAATACGCCACGAGTTTTTTCATGTCTTTTTGTACCAAAGCGACCAAGCCGACATACACCACCGCAATCAATGACAAGGTAATGATGAGCCAAGCCAATGAGCGCGAGGCGTCAGGCGCGATTGGCAAAGAGAACCGCAAGAAGCCATACGCGCCCAGTTTCAACATAATCGCTGCCAGCACCATAGAGCCACCTGTGGGTGCTTCTACGTGGGCATCGGGCAACCATGTGTGCACTGGCCACATCGGTACTTTGACCGCAAATGCGATGAGGAACGCAAAGAAAATCAGTTTTTGTACGCCCATCGCCAATGGATAGGCTTGCCATGCCAAGATATCAAATGTGCCTGTCACATAGCGCAAATAGGCAATCGCAATCAACATCAAGAGCGAACCCATCAAGGTATACAAGAAAAATTTAAACGCCGCATACACACGGTTTGGTCCACCCCACACACCGACAATGATGTACATAGGAATCAAAGTCGCTTCAAAGAAAATATAGAACAAAAAGCCGTCGGTGACAGAAAATACACCGACCATCAAGCCTGACAAAATCAAGAATGCAGCGTTGTATTGCGCGACCTTGTTTGAAATCACTTCCCAACCAGCCAAAATCACGAGTACAGTCACAAAAGCGGTCAAAGGTACAAACCACATCGACAGACCATCAACGCCCAAGGCGTAGCTGGCATTGATACTTGAGACCCATGAATGATTTTCGACAAATTGCATTTTTGCCGTGCCCGACTGAAACAGCGTCATCACGGGTATGGTCACGACAAAACTGACAATCGCACCGATGAGCGCGACCATACGTGCCAATCCATCACGCGCGTTGCGTCCCAAGACCAATGTCACCACACCGAACAAGATGGGCACCCAAATCGCTAAACTTAACCAAGGCATATGCATATCGCTACCACTTTTATTTAAATTAAATACGAACTTTATCGATTGAGATGGGTAAATATCCACCCCAACACTTCATTCAAAATCACTTTCATCGGGATTTAACCCAACTCAGTCTTATTATTACAGCGTGACAATAATCAACAAGAAAAACGCCAAGCCAATCACCATCGCAAACGCGTACTGATAAATCAAACCCGATTGGAACAAACTCATCGCCTGCGCAAATACATTCACCACTTTCGCCGCGCCATTGACCACAAAGCCATCAATCAATTTGGTATCCGAGACTTTCCATAAGAACTCACCAATTTTACGTGCACCGCCCGCAATCACTGTTTCGTTGAATTTATCGAAGTAATATTTATTTTCCAAGAGATTGTTGAGCAAGGGGGTTTTCGCTTTAATCGCAGCAGGAATCGATGGTTTGAGCATATAGAACACATACGCCGTGACCACGCCCGCCAAAGCCAACCAAAACGGTGCGGTAGAGATTGCGTGCATCGCCATACCCATTGCGCCACCGTGCTGTTCAAACACTTTCGCAAATTCTTCCATCGCTGGGTGACGCACACCATCCACCGTAATCACCCCTTTGAAAAATTCGCCAAACAGCATCGGCTCAATGGTCATAAAGCCAATTATCACTGAAGGAATCGCCAATAAAATCAAGGGCACAGTCACTACCCAAGGAGACTCTTGGGGTTTGTCATTCGGCCCTAAACCGTGGTGGTGTCCATCATGATCGGCGTGGTCATCGTGCCCATCCGCGTTGTGTTCGTCGTGACCATGTGCGACCATATGCTGCTCGGCATTGTTCATCCACCGCTCTTTACCGTGAAACACCATAAAATACATGCGGAATGAATAAAACGCTGTGATAAACACCCCTGCCAAGACCGCATAGTAGGCAAAGGTCGCGCCCGTTTGATGCGCGTGCATCGCTTCAGCCGCTGCTTCGATAATCGAATCTTTTGAATAAAAACCTGCGAAAAAGGGTGTGCCAATCAGTGCCAACGAACCAATCAATGAAGTGATCCAGGTAATCGGCATGTATTTTCGCAGACCGCCCATATTGCGCATGTCTTGATCATGGTGCATCCCCATAATCACCGAACCCGCACCCAAGAACAACAAGGCTTTAAAGAACGCATGGGTCATCAAGTGGAATACGGCGACAGAATATGCAGAAACACCCAAAGCCACAGTCATATAACCGAGTTGCGACAAAGTTGAATAAGCCACCACACGTTTGATGTCGTTTTGGATGATGCCCAAGAAGCCCATGAACAACGCTGTGATTGAACCAATAATCAACACGAATGACAAAGCGGTATCGGACAATTCAAACAACGGCGACATGCGGGTCACCATAAAGATGCCAGCAGTCACCATGGTGGCCGCGTGAATCAAGGCAGAAATCGGCGTCGGACCTTCCATCGAATCGGGCAACCACACATGCAGCGGCACTTGCGCCGATTTACCCATCGCGCCGATGAACAAGCAAATACAAATCACCGTGATGAGCATCCAATCCATACCAGGGAACATCATCGCTGCGAGTTCTTCGCGTTTGGCAAACACCTCGGCATAGTCCAATGTCCCCGCGAAGGCGTAAATCAAACCAATGCCAAGCACGAAACCGAAGTCACCCACTCGATTGACCAAAAATGCTTTCATATTGGCAAAAATCGCAGTTGGACGGTTGTACCAAAAACCAATCAATAGGTAGGACACCAAACCGACAGCTTCCCAACCAAAGAACAATTGCAAGAAATTATTGCTCATCACCAACATCAGCATTGAGAAGGTAAACAAAGAAATATACGAGAAAAAACGTTGATAGCCAGCATCCTCAGCCATATAGCCCATGGTGTAAATATGCACCATCAGCGACACAAACGTGACCACGCACATCATCATGGTGGTGAGGTTGTCAATCAGGAAACCTATTTCCATTTTGAAATTGCCGATTTGCGCCCACGTGTAAACCGAGCCATTGAATACGTTACCCGCACGCACATCGTTAAAAACAATGACCGAACCAATAAACGCAACCAATACGCCCAAAATCGTCACGATGGCAGACGGCAGTCGCCCAAGTTGTTTGCCAAATAAACCTGCTAAAATCGAGCCAAGCAACGGCGCAAATGGAATAATGAGGTACAACGCTTTCATTGTTTTCTCGCTTAACTTTAATATAAGTTTAATAATCTAATCGTGGGGTGGGTATCGATGAATCAATGCACACCATTTTTTAACCACAAGCCCCTTGGCTCAACCCTTCAGGTTGTCCAACTTATCCATATCCACTGTATCCATCGTGCGGAACAACACCACAAGAATCGCCAAACCAATCGCCGCCTCTGCCGCAGCCACGGTCAGAATAAAGAACACAAAAATCTGACCTGCGGTATCACCAAGCATGTGTGAGAAAGCAACGAAGTTGGTGTTCACAGCCAACAACATCAACTCGACCGACATCAGCAGGACAATCATATTTTTGCGATTGAGCACAATGCCGACAACACCAATGGCAAACAGTGCCGCACCTAAAATCAAATAAAATGAACTGGGCATCATAACTCCTGAGTATTCTGAGTATTGGTTGGGACAGCAGAAATCGTTTGACGAGCTTCAATATCAGCAGGCCGATTGACCACCGACAAACGATCTTTTGCACGTGTTTGTGCTTGCTTGGATGGATTTTGAACCTTAGCTTCCTTGCGATTGCGCAAAGTAATCACCACTGCCGCCACCAAAGCAACCAATAATATCAATGCTGCCAACTCAAACTGTAGCGCATATTCTGTAAACAACACTTTGCCAATCTTACGGGTGTTTGAACCTTCGATGCTCAAATCTGTTGCGACTGTGGACACGCTTGGGCGGTGTAAACGTGAGAAAATCACTGAACCCATTTGCACCACAATCAATGCCCCCAAGCCCACTGCCAGTGCCAAGGTTTTCTTAAACCCTTCACGCTTTTGAGTGGTATTTAGGTTGAGCATCATCACCACAAATAAAAACAACACCATCACCGCACCGACGTACACCAGTATCAATAAAATACCGAGGAACTCCGCTTGCAACATAATCCAAATGCCGGCCGCCGAGAAAAATGACACAATCAGAAATAAGGCTGAATGCACGGGATTGGGTACAGTCACAACCGCGATGGCGGATGCCAGCAACACAGCGGCAAACATGAAGTAAATAATGCTTTGAATATCCATCTCAATCTCTCTTAATCATTTTTAGTACTGCATGTAACATTAAATTAACGGTACTTGGCATCTGCCGCCTTAGCCGCGGCAATTTCTGATTCATAACGATCACCGACCGCCAACAACATTTCTTTGGTGTAGTACAAATCGCCGCGTTTTTCGCCGTGGTATTCTAAAATTTGGGTTTCCACAATCGCATCCACTGGGCAAGATTCTTCGCAAAAACCGCAAAAAATACATTTGGTTAAATCAATATCGTAGCGCGTGGTGCGACGTGAACCATCCTCGCGCTCAGCCAATTCGATTGAAATCGCCATGGCTGGACACACCGCTTCGCATAGTTTACAGGCAATGCACCGCTCTTCACCATTGGCATAGCGACGTTGCGCATGCAGACCACGAAAGCGCGGAGAAATTGGGGTTTTTTCTTGTGGGTATTTGAGCGTAAATTTGCGCTTGAAAAAATACTTGCCCGTTATCGTCATACCTTGCAATAACTCAGCCAAGAAAAAACTTTTAAATAAATGTTTGATGGGTGTCATCGTGTTTACCTACGCTTTACTCTATAGTCGTGTACAAATTATTTCCAAATGGACAATGGTGTGTGCAACCAAACACCGACCACAAACAACCAAATCAAGCACAACGGCAAGAACACCTTCCAACCCAAACGCATGATTTGATCATAGCGATAACGTGGGAAGGTCGCACGTATCCACAAGAAAAACAAAATCACCGCAGTCATTTTCAATAACATCCACACAATCCCAGGGATGAATGACAAGAATGCGACAGGTGCGTCCCAACCACCCAAGAACAAGATGGAAGTCAAAGCTGCAATCACATACATATTGGTGTATTCGGCCAAGAAAAACAGTGCAAAACCCATACCCGAGTACTCGGTCATATGCCCTGCGACAATCTCAGATTCACCCTCGACCACGTCAAACGGATGACGATTGGTTTCTGCCACGCCTGAAATCAGATAGACCAAAAACATGGGGAACAATGGCAACCAGTTCCATGACAGAAAGTTTGCGCCCATGCTGTTGAACACACCTCTTTGCTGACCTTCTACAATCGTGGTCAGGTTCAAACTATTGGAAACCATCAGTACCACAACAATCGCAAAACCCATGGCAATTTCATACGACACCATTTGCGCCGAAGCACGCATCGCACCAAAAAATGCGTATTTTGAGTTGGTTGCCCAACCTGCCAAAATCACGCCATACACGCCAATTGAGGCAATCGACATCACATATAATAAAGATGCATCCACATTGGCAATCACAAAATCTTGTGCCAACGGAATCACCGCCCACACCGCAAATGCAGGCACGAGCACCATCAATGGTCCCAAATAATACAAAGGTCTATCGGCACGACTCGGTGTGATGATTTCTTTGACCAGCAATTTCACCACGTCGGCAATCGGTTGCAACAAACCAAATGGGCCGACCACTTGCGGACCGACACGCCCTTGCATCGCGCCAATCACTTTGCGCTCGGCATAAGTCAAGTACGCCACCGACAACAACACCACCACCATCAACGGGACGATGCGAATCAATGCCCAAATAACTGTCCACAAAGCAGAGCCAAAAGTACTCGCGCCCCATTGTGTGAATTGATTGATTAACTCCATTATGCACGCTCCACTGTGATGGTTGCATAGGCATCGCCCAAAACCGCGGCCAAGGCTGTGCCTGCTTGAATGTCCACAACATTGTCTGCCAAATCAGGGTTGCACACCGCTTGCGCTTTAACACTGGCATCGCCCTGTTTGACCAGTACCCACGCATCGCCCGCCAAATCATCGTTCAAACCGAGTTGTGCAAACACATTGCTTGCCAAACCGATTTTTTGACCGTCTTGCGCCCAACGGGTTTTTTGTAAGCTCTCTGCACGGCGCACGATGGCATCGCCCGCATAGGCATTGACTTTGGTGCTGCGCACCCAAGCTTGTACCACTTCAGTGGGTGCAACATTGGTATCACAAGCGTTGTTTAATTTATTGGGTAATTGTTCCAAAATCGGAGCAACAGCAGCACGCACATCGGTCAATTCGTTCGCACTAAAGGCTGGTGAAGCAATGCCCAAACGCTCACCCAAAACACGCAAGACTTTCCATGCTGGGCGAGATTGACCGAGCGGTTTGACCACTGGGTTAAATGTTTGTACCGTGCCTTGTGCATTGACAAACGTACCGCCTGTTTCCGTAAAAGGTGTGGTTGGTAAAATCACATCGGCCGTATCTGCGACACCTGAGAAATAAGGGCTCAAAGCCACCACAAAGGCAGAACCCAATGCTTTAACCGCTTGTGCAGGATTGGCCACATCACACGCAGGTTCTACGTTGAGCGTCACATACACAGCACGTGGCTGTGCGAGCATTTGCTGTGCGGTCAAACTGCCTTGAGTTGCAATGGCTCCAACTGCATACGCACCCACAGTATTCGCGCCCTCAGTCAATATAGAAACCACCGCACCTGTTGCTTGCGCAATGCGATTGGCCACCGCCAAAATTTGTGCGGCTTGCGGATGATTCATCGCCGCGTTGCCGAGCATCACGACTTTATGACTCGCTTGTGGATGACTTAACTCTGTCGCGGTTTTAGCAGCGAAACTATCGCCCGAATCTTTGCTGGTAATCGCGGCTTCAATCGCCAATAATTCGTTCAACCAAGCATTCGCCGCCACGGCTTTTTGATTGACGCGCATCAACAAGTCAGAAGCCACATCGCTCAATACGTGAATGCCCGCGCGGTTTTTCACCGAAGTACGCAAGCGTTGCGCGAGCAAGGGGTGATCTTCGCGCAAGTGCGCGCCGATGACCAAGCCCACATGCACTTCACTAAATGCAGTGATGGCTTGCCCCAAGTGCGGTATGCCTTGCAAAGCAGCGTTTAAACCATCATCGGTGTGACGCAATTGCGTATCGATGTGCGCACTGCCCAAACCGTTGATGAGTGCTTTCAAACTGTACAACTCTTCTGTGGTTGAATATGGGCTGGCCAATGCGCCGAGCATATCCGCACCCGCTTGACCTTTGGCCGCTTTGATGCCCTCAATCGCAAAGGCAAACGCTTCATCCCACGATACTTTTTTCCACGAGCCATTGGTTTTAATCATCGGCTCAGTGACACGGTCTTCCGAGTTCAAACCTTCATACGAAAAACGATCACGATCCGAAATCCAATCATCGTTGATCTCCGCATTACTCAATGCGACCACGCGTTTGACTTGCGCGTCTTTGACATGCACGGCAATCGAAGTGCCCCATGAATCATGCGGACTGACCGATTTGCGGCGTGAGAGTTCCCACGAACGTGCGCTGTAACGGAATGGTTTGGAGAGAATCGCGCCCACTGGGCACAAATCAATCATGTTGCCCGAGAGTTCAGAATCAACAGTTTTACCCACAAAAGTGGTTATTTCAGAATGCTCACCACGACCAATCATGCCCAATTCCATCACGCCTGCAATTTCTTGACCGAAACGCACACAGCGGGTGCAGTGGATGCAACGACTCATTTCTTTCATCGAAATCAATGGCCCCGGATCTTTGGGAGTGACCGCGTGTTTTGGCTCGTTATAACGTGACTGACCTTTGCCATAACCCATGGATAAGTCTTGCAACTGGCACTCACCACCTTGATCACAAATCGGACAATCCAATGGGTGATTGAGCAACAAAAACTCCATTACATCCGCTTGTGCCGTTTTGGCTTTTTCGGACACCACTTGCGTGCGCACCACCATATTCGGTGTAATCGGCGTCGCGCAAGCAGGCAATGGTTTGGGTGCTTTTTCAACTTCGACCAAACACATACGACACGATGCCGCCACTGAAAGTTTTTCGTGGTAACAAAAATGGGGCACGTATTTACCCATTTTTTTCACGGCATCCATGACCATGCTGCCCTCAGGCATTTCGATCTTGACACCATCAATTTCTAATTCAAGCATACGTCACCTTCAATTAACGATATTCGGGCACAATGCAAGACTTGTGCTCGATGTGATGCGCAAACTCATCACGGAAGTGTTTGACAAACGAGCGCACAGGCATCGCCGCCGCATCGCCCAAGGCGCAAATCGTGCGCCCCATGATATTGCCAGCCACAGAGTCCAACAAATCCAAATCCTCTGGACGACCTTGACCATTTTCGATTCGATCAACCATGCGCCACAACCAGCCCGTGCCTTCACGACATGGCGTGCATTGACCACATGATTCTTCATAATAAAAGTACGACAGGCGTTGTAGTGATTTGACCATGCAGCGCGTGTCATTCATGACTATCACCGCACCTGAACCGAGCATCGAACCTGCTTTGGAAATCGAGTCATAATCCATGGTGCATTCCATCATGATATGCGCAGGTAAGACAGGCGCAGATGAGCCACCAGGAATCACTGCTTTGAGCTCGCCGCCTTTAACCCCACCCGCCAATTCGAGCAAAGTTGCAAACGGTGTGCCCATCGGTATTTCGTAGTTGCCAGGTAAGTTTACATCACCTGAAATGGAAAATATTTTTGAGCCACCGTTGTTTGGCTTACCGATGTCCAAATACGCTTGACCACCCATTTTCAACAAGAAAGGCACTGCGGCAAAGGTTTCAGTGTTGTTGATGGTGGTTGGTTTGCCGTACAAACCAAAACTCGCTGGGAATGGCGGCTTGAAGCGTGGCTGACCTTTTTTGCCTTCAAGCGATTCAAGCAATGCGGTTTCTTCACCGCAGATGTACGCGCCATAACCATGATGCGCAAACAAATCAAACTCAAAGCCTGAGCCCAAAATATTTTGACCCAAAAAGCCTGCCGCGCGCGCTTGCGCCAAGGCTTGCTCAAAAATCTCGTAAGCCTCAAAAATTTCACCGTGGATGTAATTGTAACCACGACTGATGCCCATGGTATAGGCCGCAATGGTCATGCCTTCAATCAACGCGTGTGGGTTGTAGCGAATGATGTCACGGTCTTTGAATGTACCTGGTTCTCCCTCATCAGTATTGCAGACCAAGTATTTTTGCCCTGGGTATTGACGCGGCATGAAACTCCACTTCAAACCCGTTGGGAAACCCGCACCACCACGACCACGCAACGCAGACAATTTCATTTCGTTGATGATGTCGTCAGGACTGGTTTTCTCAGCCAAGATTTTTTTCAAAACCGAGTAACCACCGCGCGCCACATAGTCATCCAACCCCCAGTTTTTACCATTCAAGCCTGCTAAAATCACAGGATCAATGTGTCGGTTGTGCAAAGAAGTCATTATTTGCCTCCCTTGGTCAAATCGCTAATGAGCGCGTCGATTTTATCGGTGCTCATGTGACTACACATGGTGTGATTGTTGTGCAAAAGCACGGGGGCATCGCCGCACGCGCCCATACATTCACCTTCTTTGAGGGTAAACAAGCCATCCGCAGTGGTTTCGTTAAAATCAATTCCGAGTTTTTGCTTGATGTAATCAGCAGCCACCACACCGCCACCCAACACACATGGCAAATTGGTGCACACTGTGATTTTGTGTTTGCCGACTGGCTTGGTATCAAACATATTGTAAAACGTCGCCACTTCGCGCACCGCAATCGCGGGCATATCCAAAACCTTTGCCACCGCTTCCATCACCTCGGGTGAGCACCAACCGTGCTCAACCTGCGCGATGCGCAACGCGCTCATCACCGCAGATTGCTTTTGCTCTGCTGGATATTTCGCCACCTCAATGGCGATTTTTTGTAATGCTTGTTCAGATAACATCTTCGATGCCCCTTGTTTTTGCGTCTGCTATTTTGTCTACTCTATCAGCGGTCAATTTCGCCAAATACAATATCCTGAGTACCAATGATCGTCACCACGTCGGCCAACATGTGTCCTCGACTCATTTCGTCCAAGGCCTGTAAATGTGCGAAACCTGGCGCGCGGATTTTCAGACGATACGGCTTATTCGCACCATCGGACACCATGTAGATGCCGAACTCGCCTTTGGGATGCTCGACCGCAGCATAGGCTTCAGATGGCGGAATGTGCATGCCTTCCGTGAACAGTTTGAAGTGATGAATCAGTGCTTCCATGTTCGATTTCATGGCCTCACGCGATGGCGGTGCAATTTTATAATCATCGACAATCACCGCGCCAGCGTTGGCTTTAAGCCAAGTGATGCATTGCGCCATGATTTTGTTGGACTCGCGCATCTCTTGCATCCGCACAAGATAACGGTCATACGAGTCACCGTTTTTACCAATTGGCACACCAAAGTCCAATTGCTCATACACTTCATAGGGTTGATTTTTGCGCAAATCCCACGCCACGCCCGAACCTCGCAACATCGGTCCCGAAAAGCCCCACGCTTTGGCGCGCTCAGGCGTCACAATACCGACATCCACCAAACGCTGTTTCCAAATGCGATTATCAGTCAGCAAGGTTTCATATTCGTCAACACATTTGGGGAAACGGCGAGTAAAGTCTTCGAGAAAATCGAGTAATGTGCCTTGTCGATTGGCATTGATGCGATCCGCACGTGCTGTCGAGCCTTTGGCAGGTTTTTTCATTTGCGGCATGGTATCGGGTAAATCGCGCGCCACCCCACCTGGGCGATAGTACGCCGCATGCATACGCGCACCCGATACCGCTTCATACGCATCCATCAAATCCTCACGGTCACGGAATGCATATAAGAACGGGGTCATCGCACCCACGTCCAAAGCATGCGCACCTATCGACATCAAATGATTGAGAATACGGGTGATTTCATCAAATAAAACACGAATATACTGTGCGCGCAGGGGTACGGTAATGCCGAGCATTTTTTCAATCGCCATGACATACGCGTGCTCATTGCTCATCATCGACACATAATCCAAACGATCCATATAAGGCAAAGACTGAATATAGGTTTTGTGCTCTGCCAATTTCTCAGTCGCACGATGCAACAAACCAATATGCGGATCCGCGCGTTGAACCACTTCACCATCCAACTCCAACACCAAGCGCAATACCCCGTGCGCCGCAGGATGCTGCGGACCAAAGTTCAATGTATAGTTTTTAATTTCAGCCATGATGTACTCGATTTATCCGATTCTGTCGATTTAGTCGTTCGATTTAGTTTTGCCCAAAGCCTTGTTCACGCACAATGCGTGGCGTGATTTCACGCGGCTCAATGGTCACTGGTTGATAAATCACACGTTTTTGCTCAGAGTCATAGCGCATTTCAACATGACCGGACACAGGGAAATCTTTGCGCAGTGGATGACCAATGAAGCCATAGTCGGTCAAAATACGGCGCAAATCATTGTGCCCCTCAAAGACGATGCCGTACATATCAAACGCCTCACGCTCAAACCAATCAGCCGCATTCCAAATGCCCGTCACCGATGGCAATACTGGAAAGTCGTCATTGGTGGCAAACACACGCAAGCGCAAACGCTGATTGTGTGTCACCGACAGCAAATGCACCACCACGGCAAAACGGTTGGCAAACGCACCACCAGTGTATTCGGAATAATCCATGCCGCACAAATCCATCAACAAATTCAATTTCAATGCCTCATGGTCATGCAGGGTACGTGCCACTTGCGCATAATCCGCCACAGGCACCTCCAAGGTCACTTCACCACGCACATCTGTATAACGGTAATCATCACCCAAAATGGCTTTCAAATCACTCAAAAATTGTGCCGTGCGCGACAATGGTGCCGCCTCTGGGATCGCAACTTCTGGCGTTGTCACTTCACTCATACCGCACCTCGCGTCAATAACACTGTGTTTTGAGATTTTTGCTTACGTAAAATTTTGTTCTGTAATTGAAAAATGCCGTAAATCAAGGCTTCTGCGGTCGGCGGACATCCTGGCACGTAAATATCCACAGGCACGATGCGATCGCAACCGCGCACCACCGAATAAGAATAATGGTAATAACCACCACCATTGGCGCATGAACCCATGGAAATCACCCAACGCGGCTCCGCCATCTGGTCGTACACCTTGCGCAGTGCAGGCGCCATTTTGTTGGTCAAAGTACCCGCAACAATCATCACGTCGGCATGACGCGGGCTGGGGCGAAATATCACACCAAAACGATCCAAGTCATAACGCGCAGCACCCGCCTGCATCATTTCGACCGCACAACAGGCCAAACCGAACGTCATTGGCCACAATGACCCCGTTCGCGTCCAGTTGACCAAATTTTCAGCAGTGGTGGTAATAAACCCTTGCTTTTCGACGGTAGTATCACTCATCAGCTTAACCTCTTTTGCCTCTTTGCAGGTTGCTCACCTTGCATGACAATCAAAAAATCACAACGAAAAAACGCGAAAAAACGCCTGCTTGGAATCACTCCCACTCAAGCGCGCCTTTTTTCCAAATATAGATATAGCCCAGAACCAACTCAGCCAAAAACACAAACATGACTATCAAACCGTATAACGGTGCTTCAGGTGTTGACAAGTCCCTTAGAGACACCGCCCAAGGAATTAAAAAAGCAGCCTCTAAATCGAATAAAATAAATAAAATGGCAACCAAGTAATAACGCACGTCAAAGCGCATGCGCGTATTTTCAAACACCTCAAAACCACACTCATAAGGGGATAGTTTTGCAGGATCGGGTTTGCGAGGCCCAAAAAGAAAACCAATGCCGACCACCAGCAAACCCAAACCAGTCGCGGCGAAAATGAACAACAACACTGGCACATAGTTGGTTAAATTCATAGCACCCTCTTCCTAAAGATAAGATTTAACAATCACTTGATACAAACTTGTCCACGAAGCATTGATTGCTTTTTATTATTATTGCTTTACTGCTATTTTTACTATTAACTGATTATTGGTGCCGACGACGAGACTCGAACTCGTACAGCCTAAGGCCACTACCCCCTCAAGATAGCGTGTCTACCAATTTCACCACGTCGGCTTAATTTTATGCGTCCTTTTATTGCGGGATGCCTTTGGTATTGCTTGGTGTTGCGGGCACCACAGGTTCTGTCGGCGCGGTTTCTACTTTCACACCATCCAAATTCACACCCGCGTCCACGCGTGTGCTTGCTGGACTCACCACAAACGCCAACACGATGGTACACACCACGAATACAGTCGCCAGCCATGCAGTCGTGCGGCTGAGAAAGTTCGCCGAGCCCGTCGCACCGAACACCGTGCCCGACGCACCCGAGCCAAAAGCCGCACCCGCATCCGCACCTTTACCCTGCTGTACCAACACCAAACCAATCACGCCAATGGCTGACAGCACCTGCAACACAATCATCAATGTTTTTAATAATTCCACTTTTATTCCACTTTTATTTCGACTTGAATCATCTATCAAGCCGATTGGTAAATCGTTAGAAAATCCTCGGCAACCAACGCCGCGCCACCAATCAAACCACCATCGACATCCGCTTGCGCGAAAATCTCTGCCGCGTTGTTCGCTTTGACACTGCCACCATACAAAATACTCATATCATCAGCCATTGCCGCGTCCAAGCCTTTTAACGCCACGCGTATCCACGCATGGACTTCTTGCGCTTGCTCAGGGCTGGCGGTTTTACCCGTACCAATCGCCCAAACGGGTTCATAAGCCAATATACTACGCGACAAACCTGACACGCCGATGACATCACTCACTGCTTTTAACTGACGCAACACCACCGCCTGCGCTTGCCCTGCCTCACGCTCGTCCAAGGTCTCGCCCACACAAACCACGGGGGTCAAACCCGCTTCCAAGGCAACGCGGGCTTTTTCTGCAACCAGCGCATCGCTTTCGCCATAAATACTGCGACGCTCAGAATGACCCACGATGACCAATTTCACCCCAAAATCTTTGAGCATGCTTGCACTGACTTCACCCGTAAACGCACCATTGGCTTTTTCGGACACATTTTGCGCACCGACTGCGATTTTGGTTGCACCCAAAGCGCGATGCGCCTGCGCCAAGTACGGAAACGGTACGCACACACCTATATAAACGGGACACTCAGTCGCACACGCATCGTCGGATTTGCACGCACACGCTGGACAAGCCTCCGACATACCCGCAACCAAATCGTTGAGCAAAACGGCATTGTCGCTCAAATTGCCATTCATTTTCCAGTTGCCAACCACCCATTTGCTACGCATATGCTCTCCATTGACAGAATATATAAGGCAAAACCATGTTGTCAAAGATGATATTGCACAATTTGTGAATTATACGCAGTTGCGCATATTTGGTCAATCTTAGCACGTGCCTTTATTTGGATTTATCACTTCCACCCATCCAGTATGTCGCCATAATTTAAGAAAACATGTGTCGGAACAGACGCTTGTATTTTAATCCATTGATTCCCACGACAAAATCAATTTACCAATGTGTTGGTTTGATGCCATGTATTCATGCGCTTGCACGACTTCACTCATGGGAAACACTTTATCCACAACAGGTTTAATCTTTTGAGTGTTCAAATGAGGCAGTATATATTGACTCAAATCTTGTGCAATCTTGGCTTTAACGTCCGCTGATTGAGGGCGCAAAAATGCACCCGTGAGTCGCGCTTGTTTACCCATGACTTCGTGCACTTTGATTTCCACTTTGCTGCCTGTCAAAAACGCAATCCATGCCAATCGCCCGCCCTGCGCCAAGGCTTTCATGTCGCCCGCCGCAGT